>CANJOB010000001.1 GCA_947475655.1 Caulobacterales bacterium
ATGCCAACAGCCCGACCTTCGGCACGTCGTACGGCGCGCGCATCAACGCCCGTGTCGACTACCGCGACAGCGAGGAGTGGATGTCGACCAACACCTTCGGGGGCGAGCACAACTGGAGCGGCTGGGACGTCTCCTGGCGCCTGAACCACACCTGGACCAGCGACGGCCGCAACGCGCCGGTCACACTGGCCTACCAGAGCCCGAGCGCCTTCAACCTGCGCCCGACCGTCGAGTATGATTTCCGCAACGGCGACGCGAACACCGTGAAGCTGTTCGCCACCGGCGGGACGACCACCGCCCGCACCCGTGGGGCCCAGATCACCAACATCGAGTCCTTCGCCTTCCCGTTGCAGACCGCCGGCCGCCTGGAAGGCGCCGACATCACCATGGCCAACACCGCCAAGCTCGACGTCGACCGCCGCGGCGAGGTGTTCGGACTGCCGACCAAGTTCGAGTTCGGCGGCCTCTACACCGAGCGCACCAAGAAATCGCGCGAGACCCGGTGGGAGCGCGCCTACAGCACCGGCACGATCCCGAACTACGCCGACATCGCCACCGACAATCCGGGCTATCTGGGCGACCAGGACCTCAACTACAGCTTTCGCTACACCAACCAGGGCCTGACTACCGCCTTCGTCGCCGGCCTGACCGACAGCGGCCTGGCCCCCAAGGTGGATTCAAGCGGCAACTACTATAAAGTCACCGAGGACCTGGGCGCTATCTATGCCATGGGCACCAGCGACTTCAGCTGGGGCAACCTCGTCTACGGCCTGCGCGTCGAGCGCATCAAAAACACCGGCGAGGCCTTTGTCGCCTTCCCCGCGGCGGGCGCGACCCCGGCCGCGACGCGTCTGGTGCACACCGACAGCAACGAGACGCTGTTCTACCCCAGCCTGCACGCGAACCTTAACGTCCGCGACAACGTCAAGCTGCGCCTCAGCGCCACCAGCACGGCCTCGCGTCCCGACTACGACGATCTGCGGCCAAACTTCACCATCAACGACTCGACCCAGTCGATCAGCGGCGGCAATCCGGACGCCAAGCCGGAGAAACAGGTCGGCGTCGACGCTTACCTCGAGTGGTACATGACGCCCTCAGGCTTCCTCTCGGCTGGGGTGTTCTACAAGGATGTCAGCGACGTGCTGGTGCAGAAATCGGGCCTGTTCGGCCTCGATACCCTGGACCTGCCGGGCCGCGACCGGTCCAGCTACCTGTTTACCGGCGTCGGCAACGGCGGCGACGGCCACTTGCAAGGCGTCGAACTGTTCTACTCCGGCACCGTCGAGCAGTGGGTGCGCAACGCCGGCATGCCGGCGTGGCTCGAGGGCTTCGGCGCCAACCTGTCGGCGACCTGGACGTCGTCGGAAGTAACCCTGCCGTCGGTGGGCGGTGTGCCGGAGCGCAAGATCAGCCTGCTCGGCACCTCGGACGCGGTCTACAACCTGCAGGCAACCTACGAGAAGTACGGCCTCAGCGTCCGCCTGGCCTACCAGTACCGCACCCCTTGGGGCGAGTCGGTCGGCGCCTACCGCGTCATCGGCGGCGGGGTCTATCCGGTCGACGACGGCGACATCTTCTGGGACTCCGACGAAGAGATCGACCTGTCGGTGCGCTATCAAGTCAACGACAATTGGGAGCTGTTCTTCGACGGCGTGAACCTGGGCGACATGGGCGCGCGCCGCTTCGGCGACCAGGACCGCTACCCGATCGAGTTCGAGAAATTCGGCCCGCGCTTCATCGCCGGCTTCCGCTTCAACTACTGACACGAAACGCGCAGACGAACATGGTCTCTCACCCCTCGCTGCGCGCCGCGCTCCTCGCCGCCATCCTGGCGGCGGGGTGCGCTACTACCGATCCCGAAGCCCAGTCGGATTCCTCGGGCATGACTTCCGGGACCGGCACGCCGGTCGCCGCCGCCGGCGAGACAGTCGCGGTCGGCACGGCCAACCGCGACGCCGCTGATGATCCGGAAATCTGGGTCGATCCGGCCGATTCCAGCCGCGCGCTGATCTTCGGTACCGACAAGCAGGCGGGACTCTACACCTACGGCCTGGACGGCGAAGTGGTGCAGTTCATCCCTGACGGCCGCCTGAACAACGTCGATCTGCGCGGCGGCTTTCCCACGCCGTCGGGCGAGCGGGTGCTGATCGCGGCCAGTGACCGCGGCCGTGGCGGCGCCGCCCTCTACCTGATGGACCCGGCGACCCTGCGCGTGACGCCGTGGAGCGTCGCGCCGCTGGACCTGACAGAACCCTACGGCCTTTGCATGGCGCGGCTGAAAGGCGCCTTCGTCATCGTCATCCACAGCACAGACGGCCAAGTGCGCCAGATCGAGGTCGCCGCCGGCGCCGACGGCGCGCCTGTGGTGCGCGAACAGCGACGGTTCGGCCTCGCCACTCAGACAGAAGGCTGTGTCGCCGACGACGTCACGGGCCGGCTCTACATCGGCGAGGAGGGACGCGGCGTGTGGCGCTATCCGCTCGATCCCGCCTCCGGATCTCAGGGCGTCTTGATCGCGCCGCTGCAACCGGGCGTTCTGGTGGCCGATGTCGAGGGCCTCGCCCTCATGCGCGATGGCGCCAAGACCTGGCTCATCGCCTCCAGCCAGGGCGACAGCGCCTTCGCCCTCTGGCGGGTGGATGGCGACACACCGGCCTATTCGGGGCGCTTCTCGGTGATCGGCGGCGCGGCTGACCCCGTCACCGGCACGGACGGCGTCGCGGCCCTGGGCGGCGCGGTGGGGCGGTTCGGCGATGGCTTGGTGGTGATGCAGGACGACGAGGACACCGCGGGCGTCACGCCCACGCTCGGATCGGCGCGGCAGAATTTCAAACTGGTCGACTGGCGCGAGATCAAACGGGCGCTGGGGCTGGAGTAGTCAGCCCGGCAACCGCACGGTGGCCCGCAGGCCCCCCAGTGGCGAGCGGTCGAGGGTGACGTCGCCGCCCATGCCGCGGGCGACGTCGCGGGCGATGGCGAGGCCCAGGCCCACGCCCTTGTCGTTCTGGTTGCGCGCCTCGTCGAGCCGGTTGAAGGGGCGGAAGGCATCCTCGTACTGCTCGACCGGGATGCCGGGGCCGTCGTCGTCGACGACGATCTCGAAGCCGCCGGCGGTGCGCGGGCGGGCGATGACGGTGACGTGCTCGCCGTGGACGGCCGCGTTCATCACCAGGTTGGACAGGGCCCGCTTGAAGGCGTTGGGCCGCACCTGGGCGATCAGGGCCGGGTCGGCCTCGATGGAGACCAGGGCCCCGGCGCGAGCCGCCCCCTCGCTGACCTCCTCGATCAGGGTGCGCAGGCCGATGGCCTCGACCGCCTCGCCGCCCTCGCCGCGGGCGAAGGCGAGGTATTCGTCGATCATGTGCTCCATCTCGGCCAGGTCGCGCTTCATGGCCTCGACGCGGCCGTCCGGCTTGGCCAGGGCCAGTTCGAGCTTCAGGCGGGTCAGGGGTGTTCTTAAGTCATGACTTACAGAAGCGAGCAGGGTGGTGCGCTGGTCGATGTGGCGCTGGATGCGCGCCTTCATCGACAGGAAGGCCTGGGCCGCCTGGCGCACCTCGCGCGCGCCATAGGGCTTGAAGCTGGGGACCTCCCCGCCGCGGCCGAAGGCGTCGGCGGCGTCGGCCAGGCGCTCGATGGCCCGCACCTGGTTGCGGATGAAGGCGATCGCCACCCCGGTCAACAGCAGGGTGGCCACCACCATCCACAGGATGAAGATGTGGCCCTGGGTGGCGAAGGCGCGGTCGCGCGGGGCGATCACCCGCAGCACGCCCTGAGGGGTCAGGACACGGATGTCGACAAAGGCCGGATAGCGGGTGGTGTCGAACCAGAACGGCGCGTCCAACCGCTCCGACAGGGCCGTCTGCAGGGCGCGGTCGAGCGAGGCGAACAGGGATGGCCGCCGCCCGGTCGGCAGGACGCGGCCCGGCTGCAGCACGATCGATAGCGACAGGGATTGCTCCGCCCGTTTGGCCAGGACGGCGAAGCCATCAGGAGATGGGTCGTCGGCCAGGCCCTCGACGGCCCAGGCCACCTCGCCGGCCAGCCCTTCCGACAGGCGGCTGTTCACCGTGGTCCAGTGGGCGTCGAAGAACACCCAGGTCACGGCGATCTGCATGATCGCCACCGGCAGGACGATGATCAGCAGGCTGCGGCCGAACAGGGTGGTCGGCAGCAGGCGTTTCAGGCCGCGGGAGGCGTTGAGTTTCATAGATCGGGCGCCAGGCGGTAGCCGACGCCGCGCACTGTCTGCAGGTAGCGCGGGTTTTTCGGGTCGGGCTCGATCTTGCGGCGCAGGCGGGTGACCTGCACGTCCACCGCGCGGCCCGTGGCGTCGGCGCTCTCGCGGGCCAGGTCGAGGCGGTCGACGGCGGCGTGGGCGGAGGCGGCCAGCTGGCGCAGCAGCGAGACCTCGGCCTCGGTCAGACGCACCACCTGGCCCTCGCGGGTCAGTTCGCCCCGGTCGGGATCGAAGGCGCAGGCGCCCATGGCCAGGCGCTTGCCGCTGCTTGGCCGACCGCCGGCGCGGCGCAGGATGCTCTCGATCCGCAGCAGCAGCTCCTGCGGCTCGAACGGCTTTGGCAGGTAGTCGTCGGCGCCGGCGGCGAGGCCGGCGATGCGGTCGGTGGCCTCGCCGCGCGCGGTCAGCATCAGCACCGGGGTGCGGCCCGCGTCGCCGGAGCGGTCGCGTAGGGTGCGGGTAAAGCTGACCCCGTCCTCGCCGGGCATCATCACGTCCAGGACCACCAGGTCGAAGTCGAGCAACTCCATCAACCGGCGCGCCCGCGCCGCGTCAGCGGCGGCGGTGACGCGGAATCCGGCGCGGGCCAGGTATTCCTTCAGCAAGTCGCGGATGCGGTCGTCGTCGTCGACCACCAGCAGGTGCCGGGTCTCGCGGGCCGGGAAGTGCGCCTCGCTCATAGGGTCTCCCGTCGAGGCAAGCCGACGTGCATGCGCGGGCCGGCCAGGGCGTTCAGAATTCGCTTGGCAGCGGGCACCCCGTCAAGCCCGCCCTCGCGCCAGGCCTTGGCTACCAGGGCGCGGACGCGCTCGCTGACGCGCGCCTCGAAGGCGCGGCCGTCGGCGGTGAGGACGACGATGCGGCGGCGGGCGTCGAATTCGGCCCCGGTCTTTTCCGCCAGGCCCAGCTTTTCGAGATCGCTTAAGGTGCGGCTGGCCGCCTGTTTGGTCAGGCCCGTGAGCTTGGCCAGCTCTTGAACACCCACTCCGGGGCGGCGTCGCAGCAGCAGGGCGGCGCGCCAGTGCGACCGGCCCAGGCCCCGCGCCTCGACTTCCAGGGCGGCGTCGGCGGCGCCCCAGACCGCGGCCTCGGCCAGCAGCAGCATCTCCAGGCCGGAATCGAGTTCCTCCTCGCGGAGGATAAGCCGGGGATCGGCGACCATGCTCATGGGCGGACTATGGCCCAAACATGCGTTTTTGCCCGCCCTTTTGTTGACGACGCGGCCCGGCGGGGGTCTAAACGCCCTCCCGAGCCCCTCAAAGGGCTCGGGAATTTTAAGCAGAAGCGTGATGGGCGCCGAAACCGGTGACCACTTTCGGCCATCACGCTTCGACACGCACGGAAGGAGGCGTGGTTCAATGACGATGTTGCCCTTTGACGACCGCGACGGCTGGATCTGGATGGACGGCCAGATCATCCCCTGGCGGGACGCGAAGGTGCACGTATTGACCCACGGCCTGCACTACGCCTCCTCGGTGTTCGAGGGCGAGCGGATGTACGGCGGCGAAATCTACAAGCTGAACGAACATACCGAGCGTCTGTTCGCCTCGGCGCGGGTGCTCGATTTCGAGATCCCGTACACGGTCGAGCAGATCAACCAGGCCTGCCGCGACGTCTGCGCCAAGAACGGCTTCACCGACGCCTATGTCCGGCCGATCGCCTGGCGCGGCAGCGAGATGATGGCGGTCTCGGCCCAGACGACCACCATCCACGTGGCGATCGCCTCGTGGGACTGGCCCAGCTATTTTGATCCCGCGGCCAAGGCCAAGGGCATCCGTCTGGCCTGGGCCAAGTACAAGCGGCCTTCGCCCGAGACCGAACCGGTGCATTCCAAGGCGTCGGGCCTCTACATGATCTGCACCATCAGCAAGCACGCCGCCGAGCGTGACGGCTACGCCGATGCCATGTTCCTCGACTGGCGCGGCTATGTGGCCGAGGCGACCGGCGCCAACGTGATGTTCGTGAAGGACGGCGTGATCCACACCCCGATCCCGGACTGCTTCCTGGACGGCATCACCCGCCGCTCCGTCATCGCCCTGGCGAGGGCGGCCGGCATCGAGGTGATCGAGCGGCACATCGAGAAGGACGAGCTTCCGACCTTCAGCGAGTGCTTCCTCTGCGGCAGCGCCGCCGAGGTGACGCCGGTGTCGGAGATCGGCGAATTCCGGTTCACCCCTGGCGCGATCTCGCTGAGCCTGATGGACAAGTACGCCAGGATGGTCCGCCGCGAACTGCAGCCGGCCTAGGCCTCAGGGCTTCACGAAAACCGGGGCGGACAGGGCGACCTGTCCGCCCTTTTTCTTGTCTAGATGAGCCAGGTGCGCGGGCGCGGATAGGCCTCGCCGCGGGCCAGGTAGATCAGGCCGATACAGCAGCGGACCAGGTACCATATGCCCACCGCGCCGCAGATGAACCAGCCCAGCCACAGGAACGGCAGGCCGATCAGCACCAGCGACAGGGGCGCGCCGAACAGGATCATGCCGCCGCCGATGATGAACCAGGCGATGGCCAGCCAGAAGGTGCGGATCAGGAAGCGGTAGTGGCTGAACGCCTTGGGTCCGGCGTCGGCCAGGTTGGCGTAGGCGACGATCAGGCCGATGACCATGGTCACGCCGCCGGTCACGGCGCCCAGCAGATAGAGGCCGTAGGCGACGGTGGGCATCAGGCGCTCCTCGCTCAGGGCTTGGCGCGGATCATCGGCGGCGGGGTGGACGTCGGCCATGGGCGTCTCCAGGGGAAGGTCGTCATCGAAATGTGGGCGCGGCGATGGTTAAACGCAAATCGCCGCGTTTTGGGGCCGGCTTCAGTGCGGCAGGATCGAGGACGGAATGGCCAATGGGTCGAACCCCAGTTCCGGCGCGCTCAGCCACGGGAGGATGGCGGCCAGCACCAGGGCGGCGAAGGCCAGCCAGGCAGCGAGCGACAGGCCCAGGCCGCCGGTGACGCTGCCGAACGCGGTCAGCACCATGCCGCCGGCCCCGGCCCCGAGCAGGGCGATGGCCCAGATCAGCGGCGAACGGTGGTCGGCTCCGCCGGCCATGACGAAGCGCGCGGCGGGGGCGGCGGCGCGGCCCTCAGCGGCCAGGGCGCGGGCGAAGGCGGAAAACTCGGCCAGGCGCGGCTCGATCCCGCGCGGGCCGAAGCTGGCGGCGGGGATGGCGAGGCGCCGCTGCCCGAAATGCAGGATCAGCGAGGGGTGCGGCCGCCGGGGCAGGGCGGGGACCAGGATGAAGCAGGTCAGGCCGCCCAAGGGATGGAGGGCGCTTGTCTTGCCGCGCGCCTCAGTGGTCAGGGCCGCGCCCTCGAGGGTCCAGCGGGTCTCGCCGCCGAGCGGCGACAGCCGGGCGGCGTAATCGGTCACCGCCCCTCGCGGCCCAGGACGATCTCCACCCCGGCGGCCTGGGCGTCCGGCGCCAGGGCCATGGGTTTTTCGACCCGCACCCTCACCTTTGAGACGCGCTCGTCGGTCAGCAAAGCGGCGCCTAGGCGCCGAGCGAAGGTCTCGACCAGGCCGATGTGGCCGGCGTCGGCGATCTCGCGCGCGGTCCTGGCGATTGTCTCGTAGTTGAAGGTCTGCGACAGGCGCTCGGGGTCGCTCATCGCCACGTCCAGTTCGGCGTCGATCACCAGCGGCTGGCCGCGCCCCAGCTCGTGCTCATAGACGCCGATCTGCGCCTGCACGGTCAGGCCGCGCACGAACACCTTGGCGCTGAGCACCAGAGGCGGAGCATTGGCGGCGGGCTTGGGCAGGGGCTGCGAGGTCACGGGCTGTTCCAGGTCAGGTGCTGGCCGCTGTCGACCGCGATCATCTGGCCAGTCACGGATCGTGCGTCAATCAGATAGGCCAGGGCGGCGCCGATCTCCTCCGGCGGCACCGCATGCCGCAGCAGGGAGCTGGCGGCCTCAGCGGCGAAATCGGCTGGAGTCTGGTGGATCGACGGCAGGGTCGGCCCCGGGCCGATGGCGTTGACACGGATGCGGGGAGCCAGACTTTGCGCCAGGGTGCGGGTCGCCCACCAAAGTCCCGACTTACTTAAAGCATAACTAAAAAAAAAGGGGTCGGGCCGCAGCACGCGCTGGTCGATGATGTTGACGATCAGGCCGTCCCGCCCCTCCGGGAGAGCTTTCGCGAAAGCCAGCGCCAGCAGCACCGGGGCGCGCAGGTTGACCGCCTGGTGCGCGTCGTAGAGCGCGGCATCCAGCGATCCGACCGCGTCCTCGCGGAACAGCGAGGCGCTGTTGACCAGCAGGGTCACCGGGCCGAGGTCCGCCGTGGCCCGGTCCAGCAGCGGGCTCAGCGTCTCCGGATCGGCCAGGTCGGCGGCATAGGCCCGCGCCTTGCGCCCCAGGGCCTCGATCTCGGCGGCGACGCCCTGGGCGTCCTGGTCGGACTGGTGGTGATGGATGGCGACGTCGTAGCCGGCCTTGGCGGCGGCCAGGGCCAGCACGCGGCCGATGCGCTTGCCGCCCCCCGTGACCAGCGCCGCGCCACGTCCCGGCGTTAAAGACATTTCAAATCCTCGAGACAACTATAAGTAGTATAGAGGAGGCCGTCGCCATATGGCTGAACCCGTCCCCATCCCGGCCAGTGAAGCCGCCCCCGAGCGCGGGCGCAACCTCCGGCGAGCCTGCGACCTGTTCCAGCTGTTCAGCGGCGCCTGCGACCACGCGGCGCGGGAAGCCCTGGCCAAGAACGTGGCGCTGAACCTGCTGTTCGATCCCGGCCTGCGCGCGCACCGCTCGGTGCAGGCGCTCGACGCCTCGGCCGGGGTGCGGGCGATGATCGCCGCCATGCTGCAGCCGGCCGACCGTGGGGCCCTGTTGGTGCGCGCCGGCATCGGCCCCGATGGCCGGGAAGTGGCTATCACGGTATCCGGCCCGTTCCATCCCGGCCTGCGCCCCGACCCTGCCCTGTTCCGCCAGGCGGCGGCCTGCGCCCGCGCCCTGGACTGCCAGCTGGAGTTCGGCCAGGGCGATGGCCGGCTGATCCTGTCCATGGCCTTCCCGGCCCCGCCGGCCAGCCCGTCGGTGCTGCTGATAGAGGCGGACTGGCCCGCGCGGCAGGAGTCGGTCGATCGCCTCAACGCCTCCGGCTTCGAGGTCGACACGGCGACGAACGGCGAGGCGGCGCGGCGCATTCTGGCCGGCGGCGCGCCCATGGCCGTGCTTATCGATCTCTACATGGAAGACGAGGACGCCCTGGCGCTGTGCGGCCGGCTCAAGGTTCCCGGCGGCCCGCCGATTCTGGCCCTGACGCAGCCGGGTTGCGCCATCAGCGGCTGGGCCCTGGCCCAGGCCGGCTTCTCAGGCGCGCTGGAAAGTCCGGTCGACCCGCGGGTTCTGCAGACCGCGGTGGAGACCGCCTCAGTCGAAGCGGCCGAACTCGAAACGGTTCAGGCCGGCGAAGACGCCGAGGAAGATGGCGATGATCAGGATAGCGACCATGGGGTATTGCGCTCCGCGGCTGGTTGACCCCGCTTAACGTCTGATCGACGCGGGGGCAAGGGTGCGGCGCCGGAGCTGAGGCCGGCGCCGCACTCGCTTTATCCGCGCCTAGAAGTCCGCCCGCAGGGTGACGCCGTAGGTGCGCGGCGCGCCGAGGAAGGCGTTGAAGGCGCCGGCTTGCAGCGGCGGGCCAAAGGCCACCTGGAAGTAGTCCTCGTTCAGCAGATTGGCCCCGAACAGTTCGACCGACCAGCGGCCGTCCGCGTCGCCGACGCCGATACGGCCGTTCACAACCGTGAAAGCGCCTTGCACCTTGTTCGGGTCGAGGTCCGAGCCGGTGTTCTGTGAGGAGCTGTACTTGGCGCCGACGTTGGCCAGGAAGGCCAGGCCGTTGCCCATACCGTGCTTGTAGTCGAAGGCCAGGGAGCCGGAATACATCGGCGCGCCGGACAGGCGGCCGTTGCGCAGGTTGGGGAAGCCCGGGACGACATCGCTGCCGTACTCAGTCACCGCGTAAGTCAGGCCGCCCTGGGCGGTCAGGCCGCTGACCGGCGTGAACCAGACGAAGTCGGAATCGATGCCGTAGGACTTCACTTCCGGCACCGAGACCACCGTGAAGGTGACGCCGGTGAAGGCGTTGAGCTGGAAGTTCTTGAACTTGCTGCTGAAGGCCGTGGCGTTGAACAGCAGCGAGCGGTTGAGCAGGGTGCTCTTGAAGCCGGCCTCGAAGCTGTCGACGGTTTCGGCCGGGAAGGCGGTCGAGGCCTGCGGCACGATCGGTAGCGGCAGGGTCGGGGCGAAGGCGCCGCCGATGGTGCGGTCAAGGTTGAAGCCGCCGGCCTTGAAGCCGCGGGCATAGGACGCGTAGGTCATCAGCTGCGGCGACATGCGGTAGCTCGCGCGGAGAGCGCCGGACAGATCCTTATCGTCGAGCTTCTGGGCCACGGCCCGGTTGCTGAACGCCGGGTTGGCCCAGGTCGGCACGCAGAGCGAACCGAGGATGCCCGGCAGGGCGCCGGGGATCGCCGCCGGCGGGACGCCGAGGCCGGCCAGGAAGGCGCCCATGGTCCCGTTGCTGGCGCGGGTGATGGCCGTGCCGCAGCCGACGCCGCCGTCGGTGTTGAGCTGCAGCGAGCTCATCTTCTTGTTTTCCATGGTGTAACGCAGGCCGAGCGTCAGGTCAAAGGCCTGGGTGACGTGGAAGCTGTTGTTGGTGAAGAAAGCCAGACTCTGGGTGCGCTGGCTGTAGTTGTCGGTCTGGCCCTGGCCCAGCGCATAACTGGTGTTGGGCGCGCGGCCGAGCAGGCCGGCGACGAAGTTGGGCGCGCCGGCGCCGCCGACCAGGGCCTGGGAGATCAGGCGGCCGAGGTACTGTTCGTAGGCCGAGCCGTAGCGGAAGTCCTGACCGGAGTGCAGCCGCTCGCTGGCGAAGAAGCCGCCGACCAGCCAGTCGAGCTTGTCGTTGCGGCCGGCCAGGCGCAGTTCCTGGGTCAGGGTGGCGAAGTGGGTGTTGGAGCCCTCGGCGGTGCGGTGGGCGACGTCCGCGGTCGAGAAGTCGATGTCGACGGCGTTGGAGGACTTCCAGTCGCGGAAGGCGCTGATCGAGGTCAGAGTCCCGAAGCTCAGGTCGACGTCGGCCTGGGCCGACAGGCCGCCGTCCTTGATTTTCTGGTCGGTGGGACGGTTGGCGCGCGCCACGCGGGCGTAGGGGTCGGCGACCGCCGCCGTGGCGCCGCCGGGGGTGGTGGCGTCGAGCGCCGCCTGGCTGGCTGTGCCGCGCTTGATGCTTACCGAGACGCAGCAGTTTTCGACGCGGTTGGTGTAGTCGCCGATGATGCGGATGCGCGCATCCTCGTTCGGCGTGATCAGCAGTTGGGCGCGCGAGGTGATGAAGCTCTGGTCGTTGTCCTTGGTGGCGGTGCGCGGGCCGGCGCCGGTGAGGACGTCGTAGTAGCCCTCGCGCTCGCGGCCGGCGATATAGATGCTGCCCGCCACCACGTCCTGGATCAGAGCGCCCGTGGCGTGGATGGCGGCGCCGTAGGCGTCGTAGTTGCCGTAGGTGATCTCGCCGCCCAGGCCGGGCGTGAAGCTGGGGGCCTCGGTGATGACGTTGATCACCCCGGCGGAGGTGTTCTTGCCGAACAGCGTGCCTTGCGGCCCTTTTAGGACCTCGATGCGGGCCAGCGACCCGAGGTCGTTGTAGGCGACGCCGTTACGCGGCCGGTAAACGCCGTCGATCACCACCCCGACCGAGGATTCCAGGCCGGAGTTGTCGCCGACCGTGCCGACGCCGCGGATGCGGGCGGTGGTGCTGGTCTCGTTGGTGGTGGAGGTGACGTTCAGGCCGGGGGTGAGGAGCTGAAGGTCCTTGATGTCCTTCACGCCGCTGTTCTGGAGCATCTCGCCGGTCAGGGCGGTGATGACGATCGGCACGTCCTGCAGGTTCTGTTCGCGCTTCTGGGCGGTGACGATGATGCTGTCCACCGTCGCCGCGTCCTGGGCCAGGGCCGGCCCTCCGGCGATAATGGCCACAGTCATGGCGGCCAGCGAGACGCCGCGCAGCATACGTAGATCGGTCATCCGATTCCCTTTCGTTTCCACCTGTGAGGCGGCCGACCGCCTCGAGCGCCCCTGATCTGCATCGCCAGGGGTCAAGTTTTCGTTGATCACGTAACGCCGCGATTCCTTGCGGGGCAAGCCCTCGCGTGGCTTTGGGGGCGTCCGTGTGGCGAAAACTCCGCAGGTGCGGCCCGATTGCCGCGGTCAGGCGGATTTGGGGACCATCCTGCGCAACACCAGACCGCCGAGCAGGGCCGCGGCGACCGAGCCGGCCAGGATGCCCGCCTTAACTTGGCCCGCGTGGGCGCTGTCGGCGGGGAAGGCCAGGGCGGCCAGGTACAGGCTCATCGTGAAACCCACCCCGCAAAGCAGCGAGGCGCCGACGATGTCGCGCCACTGCAGGCCGGCGGGCCGCGCCGCCAGGCCAAGGCCGCAGGCCAGGGCGGCGGCGGCGAGCACGCCCAGCGGCTTGCCGATGACCAGCCCCGCCGCCACCCCCAGGCTGACCGGCGCCAGCAGCGCTCCGTCGCCGAGGCCGGAGAAGGAGACCCCGGCGGCCGTGAAGGCGAACAGCGGCAAGACCAGCAGCGCCATCCATGGCGCCAGGCGCTGTTGGTAGGACTGAAGCCGCCGGTCGGGAACCATCAGGGCGACGGCGACTCCAGCCAGGGAGGTGGAGACTCCGGCCTTGATCATCAGCACCAGCACCACGAGGAAGGCGACGGCGAAGACAGCGCCGGGCGTCCCGCGCCAGCGGCCGATCAAGGCCGTCGCGGCCAGGACGAGGGCTGACAGGATCAGCGGCGTGGCGGCGGCGGATTGGCTGTAGAGCACGGCGATCAGGGCCACGGCGCCCAGGTCGTCGACCACAGCCAAGGTCAGCAGGAACAGCCGCAAGCTCGGATGCGCGCCCGGCGCGGCGATGGCCAGGGCGGCCAGGGCGAAGGCGATGTCGGTGGCCACGGGGACCGGCCATCCTTCAGGGTGTCCGCCCGCACCCAGATTGAGCGCGACGTAGACCGCGGCGGGCGCGATCATGCCGCCGATCGCGGCGGCGGCGGGGAGCATGGCGCGGTGCCAGGACGCCAGTTCGCCGTGCCGCAGCTCATGCTTGATCTCCAGGCCGACGACGAAGAAGAACACCGCCATCGGCCCCTCCTTGATCCAGTCGGCGAGGCTGTGCGCGCCCAGGCCTGGAACGGCCAGGGAGGCGCCCGTGGCAGCCGCGTAGGCGCCGCTCAGGGGCGAGTTGGCGACGATCACGGCCAGCAGGGCGGCGCCGGCGACGATCAGGCCCGAACCCGCGTCGGAGGTAAGGCGCTGCAAGGCTTTCATGCCGTCAGGCCTAGCATGCACCGCGCGGATGGCGCATCTGAAAGGAGAATGCCCGTATCGCCCGCATATCGCCCCGACCCGCGTTTCATGACTCTCGGCCCGGAGTTCGCCGACGAGGTCGCGCCGGCCGATTTCCCCACCAGCATGCTGCGTCACCGCCACCAGCGGGCGGCGGCGACGGTGGGGCTCGATACCCTGACCGACGACGAATGGCTGGCGCATTTCGCCCGCTTCGAGCCGTTGCCGGACAATCAGCCCAAACCCCTGGCCATGCGCTATCACGGCCACCAGTTCCGCACCTACAATCCCGACCTCGGCGACGGACGCGGCTTCCTGTTCGCTCAGCTGCGCGAGGCTGAAAGGGGCCGCCTGCTCGATCTGGCGACCAAGGGCTCGGGCCAGACACCCTATTCCCGCACCGCCGACGGCCGGCTGACGCTCAAGGGCGGCATGCGCGAGGTGCTGGCGGCGGCGATGCTGGAGACTCTGGGCGTGCCGACCAGCCGCGCCTTCAGCCTGGTGGAGACCGGTGAGGAACTGACCCGCGGCGACGAGCCCAGCCCGACGCGATCGGGGGTGCTGACCCGGCTGTCGCACAGCCACATCCGCTTCGGCAGCTTCCAGCGCCACGCCTATTTCGACCGCGCCGACCTGGTCGGCCAGCTGACCGCCCACGCGTTGGAATGCTATTTCCCTCAAGCCGCGGATGCGCCCGATCCGGGCATCGCCCTGCTGGAATGCGCCGCCCGCGCCACCGGCCGCCTGGCCGCGCGCTGGATGGCGGCCGGCTTCGTGCACGGGGTGCTGAACACCGACAACATGGTCGTCACCGGCGAGAGCTTCGACTACGGCCCCTGGCGGTTCCTGCCCAGGAGCGACCCCACCTTCACCGCCGCCTATTTCGATTACAGCGGCCTCTATGCTTTCGGCCGCCAGCCGCAGACCGCGTTCTGGAACCTGGAGCAGCTGGGCGGCTGCCTGTCGCTGATCAGTCCGAACAGCGGCCTGATCGAGGCGTTGGAGCTGTTCGGCCCGGCCTATCAGGAAGAGCTGGCCACGGCCGTCACCGCGCGGCTGGGCGTCGTTCCCCGCGGGTATGACAGCGATTTCGGCCTGGCCCAGACCGCCTTCGCGGCCCTGGCGGCGGGGGGCGAGGCCCTGCGCTGGGAGCCGTTCTTCTTCGACTGGTTCTGCGGCGCGGCATCCGAGCGGCGGGCGCTGGAGAGCCCGCGCGGCCCGCTCTACATGGGCGACGATTTCGTCGAATTCCGCCGGCGCCTGGAAGGCTACGCCCCGGCCCGGCCGGAGGTGCTCGACACGCCGGTGTTCGCCGCCGACTGGCCGCAGGAAATGCTGATCGCCGAGGTCGAGAACCTGTGGGCCGCCATCGCCTATCAGGAGGACTGGCAGCCCCTGTCCGCCAAGCTGGCGGCGCTGGAGGCGGCCCGGCTGGCCTACGGCCTGGACGCGGGGTTCGGGCGCGCGCAACCTTAACTGTCAGGCGGGAGTTAGGCGTCCATGAAATTTCCGCGCCTGCGCTCGGCCGCCGCCTTTAAGCAATGGGTCCCGGCCTGGTCACCGGGGCGGCGGACGACGATCCCAGCGGCATAGCCACCTATTCCCAGGCCGGGGCGCGGTTCGGTTTCGACCTGCTGTGGACCATGGGCCTGACCTTCCCGCTGATGGTGGCGGTGCAGCTGGTGGCGGCGCGGATCGGCCGTGTCACCGGCCAGGGCCTCGCGGCCAACATGCGCGCGGTGCTGCCGGGCCCCTTGGTCGGGACTCTGGTGCTGATGCTGTTCATCGCCAACACCATCAACATCGGCGCCGACCTGGCGGCCATGGGGGCGGCCGCGGCCCTGGTGGTTCCGCTAGATCCGCAGATCTTCGTCATCGGCTTCGCCCTGCTGTCGCTGGGTCTGCAGCTGTTCATTCCCTACCACCGCTACGCCGGCCTGCTGAAATGGCTGACCCTGGTGCTGCTGGCCTATGTGGCGGTGCTGTTCGCGGTGAAGCTGGACTGGGGGGAAGTCGGTCTGGCCCTGATCCATCCGAAGGCGCCGTCGGACGCTAAAGAACTGCAGATGATCGTCGCCATCTTCGGCACCACCATCAGCCCTTACCTGTTCTTCTGGCAGAGCAGTCAGGAGGTGGAGGAGATCGGCCAGCACCCGTCAGAACTGGCGCTGCGCTACGCCCCCAGCCAGGCCAAGGCCCAGTTCGGCCGCATCCGTTTCGACACCATCGCCGGCATGGCGGTGTCGAACCTGATCGCCATAGCCATCATCATCTGCACCGCCGCCACCCTGCACGTAGGCGGGACGGGCAATATCGAAACCGCCGCCGACGCGGCGCAGGCGTTGCGGCCCGCAGCCGGAGACTTCGCCTTCGCCCTTTTCAGCCTGGGTATCATCGGCACCGGCCTGCTGGCCGTCCCGGTCCTGGCCGGATCGGCCGCCTATGCGGTGGGCGAGTCGCGCGGTTGGAAGACGGGCCTGGAGAACAGGCCGTGGGAGGCGCGCGGCTTCTACACCATCATCGGCCTGGCGACGCTGTTTGGCCTGGGGATCAACTACGTCGGCCTCGACCCGATCAAGGCCCTGATCTGGAGCGCCATCCTCAACGGCGTTATCGCCGTGCCGATCATGGCGGCCATGATGGTGGTGGCCGCGCGGCGGGCGCAGCTGGGGCGCTTTGTCGCCGGGCCGGTGCTGCTGCTGTTCGGCTGGGCCGCCACGGCGGTGATGGCGGCGGCAGTGATCGCCATGTTCGTCGTGCGCTGAATCACGATGAGGGCGGGTTGAGGAAAACCGCTGCGCACTTTCCTCAACCCGCCCACCGGAACAGCAAGGCTTGTTCCCACGTTCTGCTGAGGAAGTGGAGTTTAGGTCATGACTGGTCTGATCAAGAAGACGTCGGACGGCGACAAGCCGTCGAACCGCGCCGCCGAAATGGTCGAGGAGGCGCGCAAGAAGGAAGGCGAGGCCTCGCAGACGCCGCTGGCGGAGACCCTGCTCGGCGACGACGAGTCCGGCGGCCGGGCCGGCCAGGGCGGCATGGGCGGCCCCGCCTCCTGAGAGCCTGTCAGGCGAAGTGTGAGCGGTTCGCCGCCCGGACAGGCTCGCTCTTGAAAACAGAGCCTTCTTCCCGGTTCAGATAAGCATCTGAACCGGGAAGGCCCTGCGAAGCGGGGCGCCTCTAAGCGCTACGGCTTGCGGAAGACCAGGATGAACTGGTCGGTCTTGCCACGCACGGACGGATCGGTGACGCCGATGTTCTTCGGGTCGGTGTCGCGGGCCAGGGCGTCGCTGCGGCGCAGCAGCTTGAAGCCGGCGGCCTCGACTTCCTTGATCACCATGGCCGGGTCGATGCGGTGCAGCGGTTCGGACACGATGCCCGGGAGGGCGCGGTGGTCGAGGATCACGAAGGTCCCGCCGCGCTTCAGCACGCTGAATACCGCCGCGTTGACCGGGGCCGGATCGCCGCCGCGGTTGTGCAGGTCGTGGTAGTTGCGCGAGGTGAACACCACGTCGGCGGGGGCCGGGGTCTTCAGGTTACGCAAGGCGGTGGGGATGATGTCGACGTTGGGATAGTTGGCGTTGTCGGCGTCGATGGCGCGGACGGCGGCGTTGCCCATGTTGCCGGAGGCGGTCCAGACGCTGCCGCGCGGGCCGACGATCTTGCTCCAGATACGGGTGTAGTAGCCACCGCCCGGCATCAGGTCGACGACCTTCTGGCCGGGACGCACCCCAGCCACGCCGAGCACGGTGGCGACGTGGCGTTCGGCGTCCTGGTCCTTATCGGCGGTGGGGCGGCCGGCGTCGTCGATCGCCGCCTTGTAGAGGGCCGGCTGAGCCATGGCGGCGCTGCTGATCAGGGCGCAGGCGCCCAGGGCCATCAGCCATTGAAACTTACGCATCGTGTCAGTCCTCCCAGACCTAGATTTTGAAGCGTGACCCTAACACGGACTTTCCGGCTTCTTCGAGGCAAGGTTTTGAGATGGGCGATATCCGTCTCCGAAGCCGGGCCAAACCTGATCGGCGATCACCCAGGACGGCCCAGCGCTTGCCAACCGGCCAAAAAGGGAGAAGACTTTCCGCCCGAAGACCTGGGCCCCGCAGACGGGCCAGGTCTTCATTCCTTTGGAGGCCGCGTCGGGCGGCTCGCGACATGACTGTCAACCGCACATCCCACATCCGCCTCACCTCGCACCCGGGCGGGGGAACGCCGTCGCGTTTTCCCATCGAATGGGGGGCCAAGACCGCGGCCGCCCGCGGCCCGGTGGTGGCCACCGTCAATTCCGGCTCCGACCGCAACGCCATCGGCGCCCACGGCGGGGCCTATTCGATCTACCGCGCCCTGGCGATCAGCTCGGGGGCCATGAACCCGCTGGTGCGGCCCGACCTGACCAACACCTCGCCGATCGTCGACTTCGGTCCCCACCCGCAATGGTCCGACCCCAAGAAGATCGTCTCGCTCGATCCCTGGGGCGCCAATGTCGCCACCGCCTTCGCCGCCCAGATCGCCGAGGGCGTCGACATCCGCCCGACCATCGCTGTGACGAAGGCCCGCATCACCCTGCCCGAGATCGCCGACGCGGTGACCCACCGCCGGCTGGTGGTGGACGGGGAGATCCTGCACGAAGGCCTGGACGTGGCGGTGACCAAGGCGGCCATCGATCCGGTCTGGTATCGCCGAGCGGTTCGAGGTCAGCGAGACCGACCTGCGCCGCACCCTGTTCGAGGAGACCGGCGGCATGTACCCCGAGCTGGTCACCCGGCCGGACATGAAGGTGTTCCTGCCGCCGATCGGCGGCATGACGCTGTACATCTTCGGCGACCCGACCAAGCTGGGAAATTCGAAATACAAACTAACCTGCCGCGTGCACGACGAGTGCAACGGCAGCGACGTGTTCGGCTCCGACATTTGCACCTGCCGCCCCTATCTGACGCACGGCATCGAGGAGTGCGTGCGCTCGGCGCAGGAGGGCGGCACGGGCCTGATCGTCTATAACCGCAAGGAGGGCCGGGCCCTGGGCGAGGTGACCAAGTTCCTGGTCTACAACGCCCGCAAGCGCCAGGCCGGCGGCGACCAGGCGGCGACCTATTTCGAGCGCACCGAATGCGTCGCCGGCGTGCAGGACGCGCGCTTCCAGCAGCTGATGCCGGACGTGATCCACTGGCTGGGCATCAAGAAGATCGACCGCTTCGTCTCCATGTCGAACATGAAGTTCGACGCCCTCGACGCCGCCGGGATCGAGGTCGTCGAGCGGGTGCCGATCCCCGACGCGCTGGTGCCGCCGGACGCCTCGGTGGAGATGGAAGCCAAGAAGGCGGCCGGGTATTTCACGCCCGAGGAGCCGCCGAGCAAGGCAGACCTGAAGAAGGTCATCGGCCGCGATCTCGATGAATTCTGAGACGGCGGACACCGCCGCGCGGTCGCTGCTGTCGGCGGCCGCCGTGCGCGCCCGCGCGCACGAGATGCTGACAATCGCCGAGGGCGGTGGGCTCGAGCATTGGATCGTCGACCTGGAGAAGCTGGCGCCGACGGCGCAGTTCGTCGCCGGGGTGATCCGCGACCAGTATCCGGATCTGAACGTGCCGTTCCACGCCCGCTGGCGCCACTTCATGCTGAACGGCCGTGACCTGTGGGCGGAGATGGCGGACGCCGCTAACTTCGATGACGCGGCGGCGGCGGCCCGGGCGGCGTTCGACCTGGCCATCACCTCGGTGCTGCTCGACGCCGGTGCGGGGTCGGGCTGGATGTTCGACGATCCCAGCGGCGTTCGCATCGGCCGCTCGGAGGGCTTGGCCCTGGCCAGCCTTCGCCTGTTCGAGGAAGGGCGCCTGTCGGCGCAGGGGGGCGATCCGCTGCGCGCCGATGCAGGCGTGCTGGGGAATTTGAACGAGGAGGTGCTGGCGCGGGCTTTCCAGGCCGGACCGGCCAATCCGCTGCTCGGGCTCGAAGGCCGCGCGGCGCTGCTGAACCGCCTGGGCGCGCAGGCATTGGCGAGGCCCGACCTTTTCGCACGCAACGACACCGCGCGGCCCGGCGGACTGTTCGACGTCCTGGCCGATCAGGCGCGCGCCAAGGGCGGTCGGCTGCCGGCGCCGGCGATCCTCGACCTCCTGCTGGAGGCCCTGGGTCCGATCTGGCACGGACGGCTGAGCCTGGGCGGCCTGCCGCTCGGCGATACCTGGCGCCATCCGGCCATCCGCCGCGACGACGCCACAGACGGTCTGGTTCCGATCCACAAGCTGTCGCAGTGGCTGGCCTATTCCCTGATCGAGCCGCTGCAGGCGGCGGGGATCGAAGTGGTCGAGATCGACGGCCTCACGGGCCTCGCCGAATACCGCAACGGCGGCCTGCTGCTGGACGAGGGGGTGCTGGTGCTCCGCCACGCCGCCGACCTCACCCGCCCGCACGAGGTTTCCGACCCGCTGGTGGTCGCCTGGCGTTCGCTGACCGTGGCCCTGCTCGACAAGCTGGCCGAGCCGGTGCGCGCGTCGCTCGGCGTCAAGGCGCAGGATTTTCCGCTGGCGCGCATGCTGGAGGGCGGCACCTGGGCCGCCGGCCGGCGCGCCGCCGCGGCGCGGCGATCGGGCGGCGGGCCGCCTCTCACCATCAACAGCGACGGAACGGTATTCTAAGAGCATGCAGGCGAAAGTGTGGGCGGTTTCGCGGCCCGGCATGCTCTATCTTTTAACTGGAGCCTTCTGATCCGTTTCAGATGGCCATCTGAAACGGGAAGGCTCCATGAAGGGCGTGACCATCGTCGATCATCCGCTGGTGCAGCACAAGCTGACCGTGCTGCGGGACAAGACCACCTCCACCCGCACCTTCCGCGACGCCACGCGCGAAATATCGATGCTGATCGGATACGAGGTCACGCGCGACCTTCCGCTGGAGCTGGTCGAGATCGAGACGCCGGTGGCGGCGGCAAGGTCCGCGGTGCTGGCCGGCAAGAAGCTGGTGTTCGCGCCGATCCTGCGCTCGGGGATGGGGATGCTGGACGGGATGCTGGAGCTGGCCCCCTCGGCGCGGGTGGCGCACATCGGCCTCTACCGCGACCCGCAGACGCTCGGCGCGGTCGAATACTACTACAAGACCCCCGCCGACGTGGCCGAGCGGCTGGTGATCGTGCTCGATCCCATGCTCGCCACCGGCCACACCGCCGTGGCCGCCATCGACCGGCTGAAGGAACAGGGCGCCGCCAATATCCGCTTCGCCTGCCTGTTGGCCTCGCGCGCCGGCGTCGACAACCTGCGCGGCGCCCACAGCGACGTGGCGGTCTGGACGGCGGCGGTGGACGACGAGCTCAACGACCACGGCTATATCGTGCCGGGCCTGGGCGACGCGGGCGACAGGCTGTACGGCACCCGCTAGAGCCTTCCCGGTTCAGATGAAATCTGAACCGGGTTAGAAGGCTCTATCTTCAAGAGTGTGGGGCCTTTCCAGGCGGCGACCCTAAGGCCGCGCAGCAAACCGCTCACACTTTCGCCTGACAGGCCCTAGAAGGGGCGGCTCAACTTCCGGAGTCTTCCATGTCCCTTTCGATGTCCAAGGCGTCCAGCGCCGTGTTCGTGCAGATCCTCAAAGGCCTGCACGGGGTGCTCGACAAGGCGGCGGCGCACGCCGAGGCGCATAAGATCGACCCGGCCGCCCTGCTGCAGGCGCGGCTCTATCCGGACATGTTCCCCTTCACCCGCCAGGTGCAGATCTGCTGCGACTTCGCCAAGGGGTCGGCGGGCCGCCTGGCCGGCGCCGACCTGCCGGCCTACGCCGACGACGAGGCGACCTTCGACGACCTCAAGGCGCGGGTGAACAAGACCATCGCCTTCATCGAGGGGCTGGACGCGGCGGCGATCGACGCCGCCGCCGACAAGGATATCCCCCTGGTGCGGCGCGGCGAGACGACGATCCACAAGGGCGAGGTCTACCTGCTGCAGCAGGCCCTGCCGAACTTCTATTTCCACGCCACGACCGCCTACGACATTCTGCGGCACAACGGCGTGCCGGTCGGCAAGCGCGACTTCCTCGGCGCGGCCTAAGGCCTAGAGCATGTCAGGCGAAAGTGTAGGCGGTTTCGCCGCTCGGACATGCTGTAAACCATGGAGTCTAGAGCCTTCTAACCAGGTTCGGATAAGATCATCTGAACCCGGAAGGCTCTAGCGCTGCCAATGCGGGAAGACACCCCGGAACTGGTTTGCGATTTTCTCGGCGGCGCGGTCGGTCACCGCTTCCGCACCGAGGGCGGGCGCGGCAATGCCCTGGCGCGGGCCTGCGGATTTTCCAAGGGCGCCACGCCCAGCGTCATCGACGCCACCGCGGGCCGGGGCCGCGACGCCTTCCTGCTGGCGGGCCTTGGCGCGCAGGTCACCCTGATCGAGCGCTCGCCGCAGGTGCATGCGGCCTTGGCGGCGGGGCTGGCGGCGGCGCGGGCCGATGCGAAGGCGGCTGGGGTGGTGGAGCGGATGACCCTGCTGCTGGGGGACTCGCGTGAGCTGCTGCGCGGCCTTTCGGCTGAAGTGGTGCTGGTCGACCCGATGCATCCGCCGCGTGGCAAGGCGGCCCTGGTCAAGCAGGGGATGCGGACCCTGCGCGCCGTGGTGGGCGCCGATCTGGATAGTCTGGAACTGATGCAGGCCGCCTTGGCCTGCGCGCGTCAACGCGTGGTGCTGAAATGGCCGCTGCGGGCGGCGGCGATGGCGGGTTTGAAACCGCCATCGCACCAGATCACCGGCAAGACGACGCGCTACGACGTGTTCGTCAAATAGCGCGCCTGATCCTGCTTATTTCATCTTTTTGATCTGCTTGCGGATGGCCTTTTCAAGGGCCTTCTCCGCCTTCTTAACCGCGGCGGTCAGCTTGGTGATCTTGCTGCCCGACTTGGCCGCTTTCGGCTTGGCCGAGGCGCGCGGCGCGGAGGCCCGCTTGGCGGCCGGTTTCTTCGCAGCGGTCTTTTTGGCGGCTGGCTTCTTTGCCACCTTCTTGGCCGCGGGCTTCTTAGCCGCCGCCTTCTTCACGGCAGGCTTCTTGGCAGCTGCCTTCTTGGCCGCAGGCTTTTTCGCAGCTGCCTTCTTCGGAGCGGCCTTCTTGGCGGCGGCCTTCTTCGGCGCAGCCTTCTTCACGGCCTTCGGCTTCGCAGCGGCCTTGGGCTTGGCGGCCGCTTTCGGCTTGGCCGCGGCCTTCGGCTTCGCAGACGCCTTGGGCTTCGCAGTCGTCGCAGCCGGCGCCGCGGTCGCGGCGACAGCAGTGCTCTTGTCAGTTGTGGTCTTGGGTTTCGCAGGGGTCCGCGCCATGGGGATCTCCATTGTCGATTGAGCGAGCCTGACCTCAAGGTCGGGCTTAGGCAAGAGGCCTCGTCAAGCTTTCGTGACAGCGAACACTTGCCGGGTGGTTAATGTCTAAAAATCCGCGTGTGCCGGACGATCGGAATCATGCGCGAAAAGGTCCGCGAACTGACTCGTCATTTCATCGCGCGGCGGGCTGCTGCGGTTGGCAGAACCAATACTTTCGCGCTCGGCGCGGAAGATGCTCCAACAGACTCAAGTCTCGCATGCAAAAGGGAAATAAGCGGATAGGCCGCCGCCACGACGGCGATCAGCAGACCCCATTCACCCTCGCGGAAACCTCTGTTCGCCACGTAGGATTTTTGCAGTCGGCGCAGGCTCGCGAACAGGGTTGGACGGAGCCTCATCCGCTCGCCGCGCTCCGCAAAATCTTCGGCGCGAAGTCGCGACTGGCGGTCGAGCCGAAGCAGAAAACCGGAGATATTTTCGTCGACGACGCGCCGCAGGGCGTTGCGAAGTGATTCGCCGCGAGCGCCGATGAAGCGCACCGTGGGGTGAATCCGCTCCCGTCCCCAGGCCTTGACGCCCCGGCGGTACAGTCGCGTGACCGCCGAGGCGCCGAACGATCCTTCCCATCCGAAACGGACGAGTCGTTCGCCGATGTAGTTGTCCACCGGCAGGCTGAACCAGTCGCCCGGGGGCGACCTCGACAACAGGTCCGTGATCTCGCGGGCGAGGGCCGGACCAACGGTCTCGTCCGCATCGATCTCCAGAATCCAGTCGCCTGAACAGGCGGCGGCCCCAACCGCCAGCCTGTCGCCTTCCAGCGGGAAAATGCCCGAGACGACCCGCGCCCCAAGACGGCGGGCGATCATCTCGGTGCGGTCGGTGCAGCGATCGGCCACCACCACGATCTCGTCACAGAAGCTCAGGCGCTCCAGGCACCCGGCGATCCGCGACTCCTCGTTGTGCGCGCAAACAAAAGCCGAAAGCGTGACCATGGTTCTCCCGCCGGCGCCGGACACGACTCCGCCGCCTGGTGGATGACGTCGCCGCGGCGCGTCACCCCTACAGTGGGCCCTAGAAGCGGGCGGTGAGTTCGACGATCGCCATGCGCGGGCGCTGCGGCGTCACCTGCCGCACCTGGCCGAAGCTGAACGGGTTGCCGTAGGCGAAGGTGTCGCCCTGGGTGTTGAGGGGGTTGGTGACGAAGGCCGCCAGGCTCCAGCGCGGCGTGGTGTACTGCGCCGACAGGCGCGCGGTGACGATGCGGCCCATTTCCGAACCGACGCCGGGCTCGAACGTCAGGTGTGAGCGGCCGACATAGGCGAGCCTTAACCCGAACAGCAGGGCGGTGTTGTCGCTCAGCGGCTTCTCGTAATGCGCCTGGGCGCCGAACGACAGGTCGGGAATGCCGGGAAGTCCGGGCTGCACCCGCGTGGCGAAGGCGCTGTTGAGCCGCGTCACTTTGGGCGCGTCGAACATGGCGTTGGCCTGCAGCAACAGGCGGGGGATCGGGGTGAAGGCGATCTCGCCCTCCAGGCCGATGTTGCGGCCGTCGCCGACGTTTGCGGTGTAGGAGAGGCCCGAGGGGAAAAACTGGTCGGTCTGAATGTTGGTCCAGCGCGCGTAGAACAACGCCGTGCGCAGGTCCAGCCGGCCGCCGAACGGCGACAGCTTGGCGCCGATCTCGTAGTTGGCCAGGCGGTCGGGCCGATAGACGCGCCGCGCCGGCGCCGGCGCCATGCGGCCGGCGGTGTTGAAGCCGCCGGCGCGGTAGCCTTGCGAGGCCAGGGCGTAGATCAATTCGCCTGGCCCAACGCTGTACTGGATCGACAGCTTGGGCGACACGCCGTCGAAGATGTCTGTCTCGGCGAATTTGCGCTGGCCGCCAAGCGCCGGAACCGTGACGTCCGACGAGGTCTTCAGCCGCGTCTTGAACACCCGCGCGCCGACCGAGGCTGTCCAGCGTTCGGCGAAGCGGTAGGAAACTTCGCCGTAGAGCGCGGTCTCAATCAGACGGTCGTAGCGCTCCTCCGAATAGACCGGCGCGGGCGGCAGGCCCGGGAGGCCGGCGCGCAGCACCGACGGCGTCCGCTCCAGGTTGCGCGAGCCGAAGGCGCCGACCAGCCAGTCGATCTTCCCCGGATCGCTGGCGGTGAAGAAGATGTCCTGCACCAGCATGTCGATCCTGGCGGCCTCGCGGAACACGCCCAGGTCCGCCTCGCCGGAGTTGAACAGGGAGAGGGCGGCGGAGGCGTCGTACAGGCTGCTGAAATCGTGGCGGACATAGGCGGTGGACGACTGCAGCCGCGCGCGGCGTCCGGCGTGGGTGATGGTCAGGCCGGCCTGGGCGAAATCGTTCTGATGAGTTTCGCGCACCCTGTTGGCGCGCTGCAGGCGGCGCATGGTGGTGTACTGGGTGTCGTTGGTTTCCAGTTGCTGGAACGCGGCGTTGGCGGTGATCGACCAGCCGTCGCCAGGGCGCATTTCTGCCGCCAGCCGCCCGCCGGTGCGCAGGGTGCGGTCGACGTCGGACAGTCGCAGATTGACGTCGTCGAGATAGCCGCCGTCGATGGCGTAGTAGGCCACCGCCCGTACCCCCGCCTTGCCGGGAATGATCGGCAGGTTGCCCATCAGGTCCAGCGAGCTGCTGGGCGAGCCGGAGTCGGTGAGGGCGCCGGAGGCATCGACGCCGCCGGAGCGCCGCTCCAGGTCGACGCCCTTGGTGACGATGCGGAACACCCCGGCCAGGGCGCCGCCGCCGTAAAGCGCGCCCTGCGGCCCGCGCACCACCTCGATCCGCTCGACGTCGGTCAGCCGCAGGTCCGGATCAGGCGCGTTGTAGGTGATCGGCACGTTGTCGAGATAGGTGCCGACGGTAGATCGGGTGCGGCCGGTGAAGGCGCCGTCCGACAGGCCGCGCAGCAGAATCTTGTCGCGGCCCGGGCCGAGGTTGGTGATCACCACCCCGGCGATCTGGCCGGCGATGCCCCAGGTGTGCCGCACGCCGTTCTCGCGCAGCGACTGGCCGCTGAGCACGCTGATGGCGGCGGGCGTGGCGTTGAGTGTCGAACTGCGCTTGGTGGCGGTGACCACCACCTCGGCCATGGCGCTCGGCGCCTCCAGCGCCGGGCGCGTCAGGGCGGGGCCCGGCGCCTGACGCGGCGGCGCGGCGCGCAGCGGGGCGGCGATCACCCGCACCGTCTTGGCGTCGATGATCTCGAACCGGCACGGCGCAGCGGCGAGCAGGCGGTTCAGCGCCTGGCGCAGGGTGAAGCGTCCGTCCAGGGCGCGGCTCCTGCCGGCGCACTGGTTGGCGCCGACCAGCGAGATGTTGGTCTGGAGCGCCAGGTCGATCAGGGCTTCGGAATAGGCCTTGGGCGGAATGGAGACGGCGTGGACGGCGCCCTGCGCCGCGGCCAGCGCCGGCCACGCGAAAGCCATCGGGGCGAGGATCAAGAAGGCCCGCGCCCTCCGCCTGCCGCCAGCCTTGGAGGACATCACCGGTTTGATGCGTCTTTCGACCTAAGAACGTAGCCCGCCTCCGACGGCGCGGCCGATATGGAAGCAAGCAAGGACAGGCGTTCGACGACTGTCTTCTCGTCGTCCAGCACCAGCACGCCGGAGAACCGTTGGCGCCCGGTGCGCGAGTCGGCCAAGGTGACCGTCCCTTCGAAGTGGCGGTTGAGGTCATCGACCACCACCGACAGGGGCTCGTCGCGGTAGACCAGGCGGCCGGCGCGCCAGGCGAAGGCGTCCTCCGGATTGACGGTGCTGACCCGGATGTCCTGGCCGGCGGCGTGGTCGAGCCTCTGGCCCGGCGCCAGGCGCACTCCGCCGTCGCCGCCGTCCTGCGGCCGCACCTCGACCAGCCCGCGTCGCACGGTGACGGCCAGGTCGGCGCCGCGCCGGCGGACGTCGAACTCGGTGCCGACGACGCGGACCACGCGGTCGCCGGCGGTGATGACGAAGGGGCGCCTGGCGTCCTTGGCCACGTCGAATACCGCCTCGGCGTCGTCCATCGCCACTTGGCGGTCGTTGCGCGTCATCCGCACGGTGAGCCGCGACTGGGCGTTCATATAGACCTTGCTGCCGTCGTTTAGCACCACGGTGCGCGTCTCGCCCCGCGCGGTCTCATAGGCCTGCTGCGGATAGAGGATCGACCCGGCGAACGGCATCACCGCCAAGGCGATGGCCGCCGCGGCCACGGCGGCGCCCAGGCCCCAGCGCGTCGTGCGGCTCGGGCGCGACTGCCTCGCGGCGAAATGCACCGGCGCCGCGGCCTGGTCGAGGCGGGTCTTCAGAGCCGGCGCCATACGTTCCAGCTCCGACCACACCGCCAGGGCGTCGTCATAGGCCAGCTTGTGGCGCGGCGACGCTTCCAGCCAGGCGTCGAACGCCAGCCAGTCCTGCGCGCCGCTGGCCTCCTCGCGCAGCCGTACCAGCCACGCGGCGGCCGCCTGGCGGATGCTCTCGGCCTCGTCGCGCGTCCCGGCGTTCATCGGTCCGCTCCGTACGAGCCGAGACGGCGGGTCAGTATCTTCAGCGCCGCGCCGATGTGTTTCTCCACCGCCTTGGTCGAGATACCCATGGTCCGGGCGGCCTGCGCCTGGCTCATGCCTTCCAGGCGGTGCAGCAGGAAGGCCCGGCGCATGCGCGGCGGCAGTTCGTCGATGGCGGCCGCGGCGGCCAGCAGCCTCTGGCGAGCGGCGACGGCGTCGTCCGCCGCCGGCTCGTCGGCGACAGTCTCGCCGCGCAGTACATGGCGGCGGCTCTCGCTCCAGGCGGCGTCGCGGATCATGCCGCGGTTACGCTGCCGAAGCCGGTCGAGCATCAGGTTGGCGCCGATCTGGTGCAACAGCCCCAGCGGACTGTGCACCGTCTCAGACAGTTTCAGCGTCGCCAGCTTGACATAGATATCCTGCACCAGGTCCTCGGCGGCGGCCGGCCCCAGCTTGGCCGCGAACATGCGCACGAGATTGGCCCGGCGTTCCATATAGAGAGCGACCATCGCCGCCGACGCCCCGCCGTCCTCAAGGACGACGGTGGGGACGCCATCGAGCGCGTCGACACCAGGCGTGCGCCCTATCGTCCGTTCCGGGAGCGTCATGCTCATGCCTGCCCCAACCTCGTACCACGCCGCGCCGTTGCGTCGGTTTCCCGAGTGTTTTCATCGCCCGCCAGTGTCGGCAAGTAAACCAAGCTCAAGTAAATCAGGAACGGCGGGCCGCCGCCACCCGCCGAGGGTTGTGTGCGGTATTGCGGGCCGAGGCATGGAAAAGGCCTGGAAACCTCGCGGTCTCCAGGCCCGATCCGGATCAGGGCGCCTCAGGGACGCCCAGGCACTTAGTTGACGGCGAAGCAGTAGAACTGGCCGGCGCCGCCGGTGCCGACCAGGCTCGCCTGGGCGCAGCCGTTGCCGGCCGCCGTGGCGGGGCCGCGGCTGTCGTGCGACGAATTCCAAGAGCCGTTGCCGCCCCCTTGCTTGTCGTGGTGGCCGACGCGGGCGATGCCCTCGCTGTTCGACGTCCAGTTCTTGCAGGTCTTGTCGGCGCCGGCCGGATAGGCGCGGCCGTCCGGCTGGCTGCCGGTCAGCATGTCGTGCTGGTTGGGCGTGTCGCCCATGCCGTTGACCGGCATGCCCTTCTCGGTCAGCGAGAAGTTCTTGCTCATCGCCACGCCCATGCGGCCGAATTCGACCGTGTCGCCGTGGATCTGGGCGACGCTGTCGCCGATTTTCTGGCCACGGGCGTTGAACCAGGGGCCGCTGCCGATGCGGTCGCGGGCGTTCACGGCGCCCGGTCCCTGGGTGCTGAGGTAGGCGTGCCAGGTGACGCCGCCACGGCCGGCGGCGGCCGCGAGGGTCTGGCAGTGGGCGTCGGCGCCGGCCAGGCCGCCGAGGTTGGCCCCGTCGCCCTTGCCCATGCTGGTGACGAAGAAGCTCATCGGCGGTGGCGGGGGAGCGGCGGCGGGCGCCTGGGCCACGGCCACCGCGCCGACGACGGCGGCGGCGGCGCTGCCGAGCGCGGCGGCGATAAGGGTCTTGCTGATTTTCATTTTTGTCTCTTTCCCTGTTTCCGAGTCATCGCGTCGGCGCCCCCGTTTGGCAGGCCCGGCTCTGGCTATCGAGGCCGGAAACATGGCATGGCCCGCGATGGTTGGCCACATGCTCCAGTTTAACACCCGGGAGCCGCGGCGGCGCGCGCACATGGTGATCGCCTTGCCCGAAAATCGGCTTATGTAGGGTTGATGCAACGAGGCGGCGCACGTGGATAATCCCGAAAGCCCCAACCGGAAAACCGGCGGGCCGTTGCGGCGGCGCCCGGCGCGGCGCCAGGGCCGCCTGGACCGCTACGCCACCGTAATCCTCTGCGTGCTGCTGCTGGTGCTGTCGCTGGCCCTGGCCAGAATATGGCCGGGGTTCTGGGTCCTGGCCGTCTTCAGCGGGGCCCTCAGCGCCGTCGGCCTGTTCGACCTGCTGCAGACCCACCACTCGCTGCGCCGCAACTATCCGGTGCTGGGCCATATCCGCTGGTTCGCCGAACTGATCCGGCCCGAGATCCGTCAGTACGTGATCGAGAGCGATCAGGACGCCTCGCCGTTCTCGCGCAGCCAGCGGTCCCTGGTCTATGCGCGCGCCAAGAACGAGGGCAGCGAGCGGCCGTTCGGCACGCTGCTCGACGTCTACCGCAGCGGCTACGAGTTTATCGGCCATTCGACCAATCCCGCCAAGCCGGGCGACCCTAAATCGTTCCGCCTGACCATCGGCAACGAGCAGTGCGCCAAGCCTTATTCGTCGTCGGTGTTCAACATCTCGGCTATGAGCTTCGGCTCGCTCAGCGCCGCCGCCGTGCGGGCGCTGAACAAGGGCGCCAGGCTGGGCGGCTTCGCCCAGGACACCGGCGAGGGCAGCATCAGCCCCTATCACCGCGAGTTTGGCGGCGACCTGATCTGGGAGATCGGCAGCGGCTATTTCGGCTGCCGCACTGCGGACGGCCGCTTCGACCCCGAGCGCTTCGCCCAGCAGGCCATCGGCGATCAGGTGAAGATGATCGAGATCAAGCTCAGCCAGGGCGCCAAGCCGGGGCACGGCGGCATCCTGCCCGGCGAGAAGGTCACCGCCGAGATCGCCGCCACGCGCGGCGTGGCCCAGGGCGTCGACTGCCTGTCGCCGTCGCGGCACAGCGCGTTCTCGACCCCGGTGGAGATGATGAAATTCATCACCACCCTGCGCGAGCTCTCCGGCGGCAAGCCGGTCGGCTTCAAGCTGTGCATCGGCCACCCGTGGGAATTCATGGGCATGGTCAAGGCCATGCTGGAGACCGGCGTCTATCCGGACTTCATCGTCGTCGACGGATCGGAAGGCGGCACCGGCGCGGCGCCGGTGGAATTCTCAGACCACCTGGGCGTGCCGATGCGCGAGGGCCTGCTGGTGGTGCACAACACCCTGGTCGGCGCCGGTATCCGCGACAAGGTGAAGGTGGGCGCCGCGGGCAAGATCGTCAGCGCCTTCGACATCGCCGCCGTCATGGGCCTGGGGGCCGACTGGAGCAACGCCGGGCGCGGCTTCATGTTCGCCGTCGGCTGCGTGCAGTCGCTGACCTGCAACACCAACCGCTGCCCGACGGGGGTGGCCACTCAGGACAAGCTGCGCCAGCGCGCCCTGGTAGTGGAGGACAAGGCGCAGCGCGTCTGCAACTTCCATCGCAATACGCTCAAGGCCCTGTCGGAAATGCTGGCGGCGGCGGGGCTGGACCACCCGAGCGAGCTTGGCCCGCACCATCTGGTGCGCCGGGTCAGCGCCACCGAGATCAAGGCCTTCTCCCAGCTGCACACATTCCTCGAGCCGGGCGAACTGCTGCGGCCCGACTGCAAGCGCGAGTTCTACGCCGCCAGCTGGGCCATGGCCCGCGCCGACAGTTTCGATCCGCTGCGGGCGGCGCCGGCCAATCTTAGAGGCTAGCCCTCGACATCCGTGACCGGGCGGTCGTGGCCGTCGGCGATCTCGTCGTGCCACTGACCGTCGGCGTCCTCGTACCGGATGCCGGTGGTCTCGCCGGAGACCGACTGTTCGCGCGCCGCCGCCTGAGCCGCGCGCAGGGCCTGCCCATGCGACGGGTAGGTTTCCGAGAACACCCCGTCGACGGTGTAGGCGAAGCCGCCGTCGTGCTCGACGATCCTGTAGGTCACCAACTGCATGCGCTGTCCTCTCAGCTGTCGCCCCTGCCTAACGGCGCGGACGCGTTTGGGTTCAGACCGGGTGGCGGCGGCGCCGCGACGGCCCTAGCATACGCCCTAGATAGGGAGGGGCGGGCTTTGCCGCTGCGCAAGGATATCTGGCGGGCCGGCCTGGCCATGGCTCCCGCCGCCGAGCTTCTGGCGCCCGGCGCCCTGGAGGCATGCGAGTTCCGCTGGCTGCCCGATCCCGGACCCTTACGCTTCCTGGCCGACCCGTTCGGCCTGTGGCGCGATGGTCGGCTGCATGTGTTCGCCGAAATCTATGACTACCGCGACCGGATCGGCGCCATCGATGTCCTGACCTATGACGCTTCGCTCAACCTGCTCGACCAGCGGCCGGCGCTCAAAGAGCCGTGGCACCTGTCCTATCCCTTTGTCGTTGAGGATGGTGGCGAGACCTACATGCTGCCCGAGGCCTACAAGAGCGGAAGCCTGACCCTCTACCGCGCCGAGGAATTTCCCGCACGCTGGACGGCTGTTCAGGCCATCGACCTTGACGTGCTGGCGATCGACGCCACGCCGGTGTTCCACGACGGGCGCTGGTGGCTGTTCTACGCGCCCGCCGGCAGCAAGGCGGAAAAGGTCAGCGCCCTACACGTCGCCCACGCGCCGCGCCTGACCGGGCCGTGGACGCCGCATCCGCTTAATCCGGTGCGGTTCGATGCGTCGAGCTCGCGGCCAGGCGGAACGCCGTTCGTGCATGACGGCGTTCTGACGCTGCCAGTGCAGGACTGCAGCCGCACCTACGGCGGGGCGATCCGCATGCTGCGTATCGAGGTCCTCACCCCGGACCACTTCGGGGCGAGCGTGGGCGAGACTCTATCAGCGCCGCGCGCCTTCGCCCCCTATGTCGAAGGTATGCACACCTTCGCCGCCGCGGGGCCGGTCACTTTAGTTGATGCAAAGCGCCTGCATATGTCGGCGCGGACCCTGGCGATGGACGCGGCGTGGCAGGTTCGAAAGTCCACAGGGCGCCGAGGTTGAACGGCCGCCGCTCGAGCGACGCCAGGCGCTGGGTGTTGATCTCGTCGAACACCTGCAGATAGGCCTGGGAGATCGCGCCGATGCGGTAGGCGGCGACCCGCGCCGCCAGCGGCGCCGGCGCGGGCGCGGGCGCGTTCAGCACGCGGCGAAGACCGTCGGCCAGGGCGGCCGCGTCGCCGATCGGCGCCACGGCGCCGGCCGACCCATTGCCGACCAGTTCGAACGCCGCCGGGGTGCAGTCGGTGCAGACCACCGGCCGGCCGGCCGCCAGGGCCTCGACGATCACCGCGCCGTAGCCTTCGTAGTAGGAGCTGAGCAGGAAGGCGCGGGCCTTTTCCAGCCATGGGCGGATGTCGGGCACATAGCCGGGGAACATCACGCGGTCAGCCACGCCCAGGGTGGCGGCCAGATCGCCCAACCGTTTCCGCTCGGGGCCTTCGCCGATGATCGCCAGGGTCGCGGACGGATCTTTGAGCCGGGCGAAGGCGCGCAGGGCGACGTCGAATCCCTTCTCGGGCACCAGCCGCCCGGCGGCGACGATCATGCGCCCGGCGGCGCGGGTCAGAGGCGCCGCCTCGTCCTCGGCGGCGGGCAGCCTGATGCATTGGGTGATCTTGCGGCCGAGCACGCGGTCCATGTCGGCGGTCATCGAGGCCGACAGCGAGACGGCGCTGTCGACGCATTGGAACTGGTTCCAGGTGCGCAGGTTGTAGGCCACCTGTTTCAACGGGCCGCGGCCGTGGCGGTACAGCGGGGTGCCGATCTGGGCGACCACGCCGGGACGCACATGCCTGGGCAGCCGCGCCACGGCGGGCAGCACCGGCCAGTGGTAGTTGCCCGGCACGAACAGGATGTCGGACGGCCGGCGCGACAGAAAGGCGGCGGTGGCCTCGCCCAAGGCCTTGCGAGAGCCTGGTCCGCGCGGAATGTGCGGCTCGCACTCCACCACCTCCACCGAGCTGTCGATCATGTCGGCCAGCGGACCCTGGCGCGACCCGCACAGGACGGTGACCTTGCGGTCGGACGCGGCCCAACGGTTGGCCAGCCTTATGGCGATCCGCTCCCCGCCGCCGAGCGGCAGGTCATGCAGGACCACGGTGATCGCGCGCGCGCTACGTGTCATTCGACAGGCACCCCCCTGACTGACAGACGGAGCTGGTCGGGCCGCTCCCCCTGTGGCGGTGTGTCGCAGAGGCGTTGCGCGTGGCGGCGGCGTCTATGCGTCGAGCAGGCCCGTGTCGCGGGGCCCGCGCCGGGGACATTTCGTGAAATCTGAAGAAGCCGGCAGGCTAAGCGTGATCCTCAGGCGGCTGGTCGGGAATGCCGGCATGCTGCTGGGCGGACGGCTGGGCAACGCCGTGCTGGGCCTGGGCTATATGGCTCTGGCCGGGCGGGGCCTGGGCGCGGCGGTGATGGGCGTGCTGGTGCTGATCCATGCCTATTCGCAGCTCATTGGCGACGTGGTGAAATTCCAGTCCTGGCAGGCGGTGCTGCAGTACGGCGCCAAGCCGTTGGCCGAGGAAAGCCGCACGGGCTTCCAGCGCATGCTGCGCTTCACCCTGGCGCTTGACGCGATCAGCGCCGTGGCCGGGCTCGGGGTGGGGGTGGGCGGGGCGGTGCTGTTCGCCGGCAAGCTGGGGTGGGGTCATTCGCATGTCCCGGCGGCCGCCCTCTACATGATCTGCATCCTGGCCATCGTCGCCTCGACCCCAGTCGGACTGATGCGCCTATTCAACCGCTTCGACATCCTGGCGCGGCAGACGGTGATGGTGTCGTTCTTCCGCCTGGTCGGCAGCGGGGTCGCCTTCCTGCTGCACGCGCCGCTGGAGGCCTATCTGCTGGCCTGGGCGTTCGGCCAGTTCGCCGGTTTCACCTATCTCTGCGCCGAGACCCTGCGCGAACTGCGCAAGCGCGACCTGTTGACCGGTTTCGACTGGTCGGGACCGCTGACGGATGGCCTGCCCGGCGCCTGGCGCTTCGCCTGGAACACCAATGTCAGCTCGACCCTCGACGCCGGCCTCACCCACGCGGCGACCTTGACCGTCGGCGCCCTACTCGGGCCCTCGCAGGCCGCGTTCTGGAAGGTCGGCCGCCAGGTGGCCGACGCCATCGCCAAGCCGGCGCGGCTGCTGGCCCCAGCGCTCTATCCGGAACTGGCGCATCTGCGCGCCCGTGAGAGCGAGGATATGATGCTGCGCCTGGCGGCCCGGGTGGCCATGATCGCCGGCGGGGCGAGCTTCGTGCTGCTGGCGTTGAGCAGCGTCGCCGGTCCCTGGCTGCTGACCACCGTGATGGGCAAGGAGTTCGCCCCCGCCGCCGCGGTGATGACCTGGCAGGTCGCCGCCGCGACCATCGCAGTCTTCGCCCTGCCGCTGGAGCCGATGCTGATCTCGCTCGGGCGCGCCGGCGCGGTAGTGCTGGTGCAGCTCACCGTCTGCTTGGCCTATCTGGGCGCCTTGCAGCTGCTGGTGCCCGCCTTCGGCCTCACCGGCGCCGGCGCGGGTCTGGTGGTGGCGGAGATCGCCTTGGGGGCGGGCTTTCTGACCTTCCTGCTGCGCCGCCGGCCATGGCCGCCCGTCGCCGTCGAACCAACCCCCGTATGAGCCTGCAGAAGATCCTGCTGCGGCTGCTGCTCGGCAAGCGCCGCGCCGAGGAAATCCGCGTGGCGAAAATCATGCGCTCGCCCGACCGACTACGATTGGTGGAGGCCTATTTCCCCGCCTTCGCCCAGTCCGGCGGCCGCATTCTCTGGATCGGCTGCCAAGCCTACACCACGCACTATCCGGATCTTCTGGAGGCGCGGGGCGCGGAGGTCTGGACCACCGACGTCGATGCCGACGCGGCGGGCTTCGGCCGCGCGGGACGCCACCGCACCGGCGACCTGAAGACGGCGGACCTGCTGTTCGCCGACCTGACCTTCGACGCCATCCTCTGCAACGGCGTGCTCGGCTTCGGCGTCAATACGATGGTCGATCAGCAGCGCGCGCTCTCGGCGATGGCGACGCTGCTGCGGCCCGGCGGACGCCTGCTGCTGGGCTGGAACACCGACAGGATTTCAGACCCGGTCGCCGCCGGCCTGACCGATCCCTATTTCAAGCGGGCGCCGTTCGCGGACCTGCCGCAGCGGGCGACGTTCCCCACTGTGACCCACGTTTTCGATTTGTTTGAACGCCGCTAGAGCTTTCCCGATTCAGACGAAATCTGAATCGGATCAGAAGGCTCTAGGTTCAATGTTTAGAGCCTGTCCGGGCGGCGAACCGCTCACCCTTCGCCTGACTGGCTCTAGTTCTTGAGCCGGTAGCCGGTCTTGAAAATCCAGGCGACTGTCGCCGTGCAGGCGGCGAGGAATGCCAGGGTCATGCCCAGGCTCACCCCGATGCTGACGTCGGAGGCGCCGTAGAAGGCCCAGCGGAAACCGCTGATCAGATAGACCACCGGGTTGAACAGGCTGATGTCGCGCCAGAACGGCGGCAGCATGTGGATCGAGTAGAAACTGCCGCCCAGAAAGGTCAGGGGCGTGATGATCAGCAACGGGATGATCTGCAGCTTCTCGAACCCGTCGGCCCAGACGCCGATGATGAATCCGAACAGGCTGAAGGTCCAGGCGGTGAGCACCAGGAACAGCAGCATCCACAGCGGGTGCAGGATCTGCAGCGGGACGAAGAAGAAGGCGGTGATCAGGGTGATCAGGCCCAGGCTCAGCGACTTGGTTGCCGCCGCCCCGACATAGCCGAGCACGATCTCTCCATAGGATACCGGCGCCGACAGCATCTCGTAGATGGTGCCGCTGAACTTGGGAAAATAGATGCCGAACGAGGCGTTGGAGATCGACTGCTGCAGCACCGACATCATGATCAGGCCGGGCACGATGTAGGCGCCGTAGGGCACGCCGTCGACCTGTGTCATCCGCGATCCGATCGCCGATCCGAAGACGATGAAATAGAGCGAGGTCGACAGCACCGGCGAGACGATGCTCTGGAACAGGGTGCGGAAGGTGCGGCTCATCTCGAATCGGTAGATCGCCTTCACGGCATGGAAGTTGGCGATCATGCTGCTTTCACCAGGCTGACGAAGATGTCTTCCAGCGAGCTCTGGCTGGTGTGCAGGTCCTTGTAGGCGATGCCGAGGTCGCCAAGCTGTTTGAGCAGGGTGGCGATGCCGGTCCGCTCCGCGTTGGCGTCGAAGGTGTAGGTCAGGATCAGGCCGCTGTCCGACAGATCCAGACCCTTGAGTTCCTTGGGCAGCTTCTTGAGCGGCTCGGCCAGCTCCAGGCTGAGCTGCTTCTTGCCGAGCTTCTTCATCAGCACGGCCTTCTGCTCGACCAGCACCAGCTCGCCCTTGTTGATGACGCCGATGCGGTCAGCCATTTCCTGGGCTTCCTCGATGTAGTGGGTGGTGAGGATGATGGTGACGCCGCTGTCGCGCAGGCGGCGGACGACGTTCCACATGTCGCGGCGCAGGGCTACGTCGACCCCGGCGGTGGGCTCGTCGAGGAACAGGATCTGCGGCTCGTGGCTCAGCGCCTTGGCGATCATGACCCGGCGCTTCATGCCGCCCGAGAGCGTCATGATCTTGTTGTCCTTCTTGTCCCACAGCGACAGGTCTTTCAGGACCTTCTCGATATGGGCCGGCTTGGGTGGATAGCCGAACAGGCCGCGGCTGAAGCTGACCGTGTTCCACACCGTCTCGAAGGCGTCGGTGGTCAGCTCCTGGGGCACCAGCCCGATCAGGCTCCGCGCGGCGCGGTAGTCCTTGACGATGTCGTGGCCGTCGGCGGTGACCGTCCCTTCGCTCGGATTGACGATGCCGCAGACGATGCTGATCAGGGTGGTCTTGCCCGCGCCGTTCGGACCCAGCAGGGCGAGAATCTCACCCTTGCTGATGTCGAGGCTGACGTTCTTGAGCGCCTGGAAGCCTGCTCCGCCCTTCTTGGTGGGCTTGTAGGTCTTGGATAGATTCGAAATCGAGATGATGGCTGACATACGGCCAAGATAGGCAAGGCTTCACCGCAGCGCCATGGCCGCTCTTGAACAGACGCGCATTTCGGGGCCTATCCGCCCCATGTCGCAAGAGATCGAGCCCTTCCACGCCATCGCCATCGGCCGCCTGGCCAACCAGCTGCAGGCCGAGGGGCGCTCCATCATCCATATGGAGTTCGGCCAGCCATCAACCGGCGCGCCGAGCGCGGCCATCGCCTGCGCCCACAAGATCCTGGACAGCGAGCCCGGCAGCTACTGGGAGAGCCCGGCGCTGAAGGACCGGCTGTCGCGCCACTACGCCGAAACCTATGGGGTCGAGGTTTCCCCCGAGCGGTTCATCCTCACCTGCGGCGCCTCGCCGGCCCTGGTGCTGGCCCTGGCCTCCAGCTTCTCGCCGGGCGACCGGGTGGCTCTGGCGCGGCCGGGCTACGTCGCCTACCGCAATTGCCTCAAGGCCCTACACATGACGCCTGTAGAGATCGCCTGCGGCGAGGCGGAGCGGTTCCAGCTCACCGCCGCGGCCCTGGCGGCGCTCGATCCCGCGCCGGCGGGGGTGATCATCGCCAGCCCGGCCAACCCGACCGGCACGATCATCGCGCAGGACGAGATGGCGGCCATCGCGAAGGTCTGCGCCCAACGCGGCATCCGCATCGTGTCGGACGAGATCTACCACGGCCTGACCTATGTCGGCCGGGCGCGGTCGATGCTGGAGTTCGCCCCCGACTGCCTAGTGGTCAACAGCTTCTCGAAATACTTCAGCATGGTCGGCTGGCGGCTGGGCTGGCTGCTGGTTCCCGCCGAGCACACCCATCGGGCGCGGGCCTATATGGGCAACCTGTTCCTGACCGCCCCCACTTTAAGCCAACACGCCGGCCTGGCGGCCCTGGACAGCCGCGAGGAACTGGAGGGCCATGTCGAGGTCTACCGCCGCAACCGCCAGCTGCTGCTCGACGCCCTGCCGTCGCTGGGTCTGGCGACCATCGCCCCGCCGGATGGCGCCTTCTACATCTATGCCGACATCGGCCACCTGACCAACGACAGCCTGGCCTTCTGCGAGAAACTGCTGCGCGACACCGGGGTGGCCACGGCCTCGGGCGTCGACTTCGACCCGGAGAACGGCCGCCGCTTCATCCGCTTCAGTTTCGCGGTCTCGACGCCGGAGGTGGAGGACGCCTTGAACCGCCTGCGGCCATGGTTCGCGGCCTATCCGACGCGATAGCCCCTAGGCGTGGTTGCGCCGCCACGAACCGCCGGGTTCCAGCCTTAGCCGCGCGCGACAAGATTTTTGGCGCTGGCGCATCTTCCTGATAATTACTGCCAAGTTCAAAAAACAGCGGCGGGATTCGCCGGCATAGAGGGAGGGCGGCATGGATAGCGGCGATACGGCGTGGGTCATGACCGCGACAGCCCTGGTGCTGTTCATGACGCTGCCCGGGCTGGCCCTGTTCTACGGCGGGCTGGTGCGGCAGAAGAACCTGCTGTCGGTGATGATGCACTGCGTCGCCATCGCCTGCCTCAGCTCCCTGGCCTGGTTGGCCATAGGCTACAGCCTGGTGTTCGACGGCGCCGCACCGCTGATCGGCGGGACCTCGAAGGCCATGCTGCTGAGCGTCAGCCGCGGCGACCTGACGGGCAAGCTGCCGGAAACGGCCTTCTTCATGTTCCAGATGACCTTCGCCATCATCACCCCGGCCCTGATCGTCGGCGCCTTCGTCGAGCGGGTGAAGTTCTCCGCCGTGCTGCTGTTCAGCCTGCTGTGGCTGCTGCTGGTCTATGTGCCGGTGGCGCACTGGATCTGGGGCGGCGGCTGGCTGGCCAAGCTGGGGGTGATGGACTTCGCCGGCGGCATCGTCGTCCACGCCACCGCCGGGGTTTCGGCCCTGATGTTCGCCAAGGCGCTTGGTCCGCGCGAGGGCTTCCCCAGGAACCTCGAACCGCCGCACAGCCCGGCCCTGACCATGATGGGCGCCGGCATGCTGTGGGTCGGCTGGTACGGCTTCAACGGCGGCAGCGCCCTGACGGCCAACGGCGACGCGGCCATGGCCATCACCGTCACCCACCTGTCGGCCTGCGCCGCCGGCATGACCTGGGCCGGGCTGGAGTGGATCAAGTTCGGCAGGCCCAGCCTGATGGGCGCGGTGACCGGGGTGGTGGCCGGGCTGGCGACCGTGACCCCGGCGTCCGGCTTCATCGGCCCGATCGGCGGCGTGGCCTTAGGCTTGGCGGGCGGGGCGCTGTGCTTCGTCTGTGTCGGCCCGGTCAAGCAGCGCCTGAAGATCGACGACAGCCTCGACGTCTTCGCCGTGCACGGGGTCGGCGGCATGCTGGGCGCCCTGCTGGCGGCGGTGTTCGCGCTCGAGAGCCTGGGAGGGGTCGGCTATCCGGTCACCGGCGGCATGGCGGCACAGTTCAAGGCGCAGGCGATCGGCCTGGCCGCCGCGGTGGCCTGGACCGTCGCGGCGACGGCCGTGATCCTGTTCGTGTGCGGCAAGCTCGGCGGGTTGCGGGCGGGCGACCTGGAGATCGAGGACGGCCTGGACCTCTCCTCGCACGGCGAGCGCGCCAGCCCGACCTAGCGCTACATCTTCATCTGGTGCTGGGCCGGCGCGTTCGGCCGCATCTCGACACGGCTTTCATGGCGCAGCACGCCCTGGGCGGGGAGGTTCACCGCCACGGCGATCTCGTTGTCCTTTGCGCGCATCGACGGATGCCAGACCCGTGCCGTGGCCGCCCCGGCCGGCAGGGCGGGGATCAGGGCGACGCCGTCGATGCCGGTTTTTATAGCGAACGGCGTGTCGACCACCTTGATGAAGCCGACCATCTGATCATGGATGTTGCAACCGATGGCGGCGACCCCGGCGGCCTTGAAGGTGACGGTGCGCGCCTGCTCGCGGCCATAGAGCTTCAACTCGAACCGGTTGCCGGCCGAGAACGAATAGACATGGTGACGCACCTTGTCCTGGTTGGGGAAGGCGACGACGGCGCCCACCGGCGCCACCAGCACGAACGGATCGAACTGCAGGTCGTGCTGCGACACCGTCATCGGCCAGGGAAAGCGGGCCGGCGCCCTTGGCGCCCCGCCGGCCGGATAGACCGTCACCACGGCGTTGGCGACCGGCCGGCCGAGGGTGTCGCGCACGGTCAGGCTGAGATCGCCGGCCAAGGCGGCGCCGGGCAGGGCGATGGCGGCCAGCAACAGGGCGATCAGCTTCATCGGGGGACCATGCCGGGCATGGGTGAAGCGGAGGTAAATCCTTTGCGGACCGGCATCCAGCTTAGCCGCCGTTAAGCCTGCCGATTAAGGGAATGGTCGCTTATCGCTGTTTAGCTAGGCGGCCTTGCCGCAGACGCGGTGACACGGAGTCTGGCGGCTTGCGCATCTTTCATTCCCTCGCCCTCGCGGTGGCTTCCGTTCTGGCCCTGGCCGGGTCCGCCCGGGCGGCGGACCTGCGTCCGCAATCCAAGCTGCTGTTGACCGGCGGGGTGTCGAACGTCGAGGGCGCGGGCGGCGGCGGCCTGGCCAGCTGGGCCACCACCACCGGCTACGGCGCCGCCCAGGGCGTCGGCGCAAACCTCCACGCCACCGGCGCAAAGCTCGACGACTACGAACTGCGCAGCTGGGGCGCGGCCGCCGGCCTGTTCGACCGGGTCGAGGTTTCCTACGCCCGCCAGGCGTTCGACACCGGCAAGACCGGCGCCCTGCTGGGAATCGGCAAGGGCTTCACCTTCCACCAGGACATATGGGGCGCCAAGGCGGTGCTCGTCGGCGACGCCATATACGATCAGGACCGGCTGCTGCCGCAGATCGCGGTGGGCGTGCAACACAAGAACAATGACCGCGACGGCCTGGTCGCGGCCCTGGGCGCGCGTAGCGACAAGGGCACGGACTACTACCTCGCGGCCACCGAGCTGTTGCTGGCGCAGAGCCTGCTGATCAACGGCACGGTGCGCTCAACGGCGGCCAATCAGTTCGGACTGCTCGGCTTCGGCGGCCCCAACGGCGGGCGCTCGACGCAGGTCGAAGGTTCGGTGGCCTGGCTGGCCAGCAAGCGTCTGGCCTTCGGCGCCGAGTACCGCAGCAAGCCCGACAACCTCGCCTTCGCTCGCGAGAACGACGCGGTTGACGTCTTCGCCGCCTATGCACTGAACAAGAACCTGTCGGTCACCGCCGCCTATGTCGACCTGGGCGACATCGCCACGTTCAAGAACCAGCGCGGGCTCTACCTGTCGCTGCAAGCCGGATTCTGATCGCATGAAAACCGCTCTCGCTCTCGGCGTCCTGACAGTGGCCGTCGCCGCCATGACCCACCGCGTCGCGGCTCAGACCCCCGCCCCCGCACCCGCCTGGGCCGTGCCCGGCGAGGAGGTGGTCGATCCTTATGCGGTATCGGACGCCAACGCCGGCGCGACGCCGCTGGCGGACAGGGCCGTGTTCGAGGCCTTTCACGGCAAGGCCGGAATCGACCGCATCATCGACGACCTGGTCGATCGCAGCTTCACCGACCCGCGCACCAAGGATATCTTCGTCGCCTTCGACCGCGTGCGGATCAAGCGCACCTTAAGCGAACAGGTCTGCCACGTGCTCGGCGGCGGCTGCGCCTACACCGGCCGCGACATGGCCGCGGCGCACAAGGACATGGGGCTGGTCGGTTCGGACATGAACGCCCTGGTCGAGAATCTGCAGCTGGCCATGGACAGGGAAGGCGTGCCGTTCGGCGCGCAGAACCGACTGCTGGCCAAGCTGGCGCCGATGAAGCGCGAGATGAGCACTCGCTAAAACGGTCCGCTTACGACGTCGTCGGCATCTGGCCGCCGTCGACCCGCACCACCGATCCGGTGATGTAGCTGGCGGGCTTGCCGGCCAGGAACACGGCCATGGCGGCGTACTCGGCCGGATCGCCAAGGCGCCCCATCGGAATGGCGGCCAGGTTCTCGGCCTTCACTTCCTCGGCGTCGCGGTTCTGGCGCTGCGCCTGGGCGTTGTCGAGGAAGGCGATGCGGTCGGTGGCGATGCGCCCCGGCACCAGGATGTTGGTCGTCACCCCGTCCTTGGCGATTTCCTTCGACAGGGTCTTCGACCAGCCATGCAGCACGGCGCGCAGGCTGTTGGACATGGCCATGTTGGGCAGCGGCACCTGAATGGTCGAGGAGGTGCTGGTGATGATGCGGCCCCAGCCGCGCTGACGCATGCCGGGCAGCACCGCGTCGGTGATGGCGATCAGCGGCACGATCATGGCCTGGAAACTGCTCTGCCAAAGCTCCGGGTCCTGCGCGGCGGCAGGCGTCGGCGGAGGGCCGCCGCCGTTGTTGATCAGAATCTCCACCGGGCCGAGCGCCTTCTCGATGGCGGCGATATTGCCGGGGATGACGCTGAGGTCCTTCAGGTCCCATTGGATCGGCAGGACCTTGACGCCTTCCGCCTCCAGGAGCGCGGCGGTGTTGGCCAGTTCGTCGGCGCGGCGGGCGGCGATGGCGACGTTGACGCCCTCCTTGGCCAAGCCGATGGCGATGGCCTTGCCCAGGCCGCTGCTGGCGCCGAGCACCAAGGCTGTCTTGCCGGAAATTCCGAGATCCATGTTCCCTGTCCCGTCTTGTCGTTAGAGGTCAGCTTTGTCGGTGAAGCGATCCGACTTCAAGCGCAGCATTGCTTTCAGGCCTGTCAGAAGAAGGCCTGCAGCCCGGTCTGGGCGCGGCCCAGGATCAGGGCGTGGATGTCGTGGGTGCCCTCGTAGGTGTTGACCACTTCCAGGTTGCACATGTGGCGCATGACGTGGAATTCGTCGGAGACGCCGTTGCCGCCGTGCATGTCGCGCGCCTCGCGGGCGATGCCGAGCGCCTTGCCGGCGCTGTTGCGCTTGATGATCGAGATCATCTCCGGGGACGCCTTGCCCTCGTCCATCAGCCGGCCGACGCGCAGGCAGGCCTGCAGGCCGAGCGCGATCTCCACCTGCATCTCGACCAGCTTCTTCTGAAAGAGCTGGGTGCCGGCCAGAGGCTTGTCGAACTGTTTGCGCTCCAGGCCGTAATTGCGCGCCGCCAGCCAGCAGAACTCCGCCGCGCCCAGCGCGCCCCAGGAGATGCCGTAGCGGGCCTTGTTGAGGCAGCCGAACGGGCCTGACAGTCCAGAGGCGTTGGGCAGCAGGGCGTCCTCGGGAACCTTGCAGTCCTCCAGCACGATCTCGCCGGTGACCGAGGCGCGCAGGGCCAGCTTGCCCTCGATCTTGGGGGTGGAGAAGCCGGGCGCGCCGCGCTCGACGACGAAGCCACGGATCTTGCCGTCCAGCTTGGCCCAGACCACCGCCAGGTCGGCGACCGGGCTGTTGCTGATCCAGGTTTTGGCGCCGTTGAGGACATAGCCGCCGTCGACCTTGTCGGCGCGGGTGACCATGCTGCCGGGGTCGGAGCCGTGGTTGGGCTCGGTCAGGCCGAAACAGCCGATGAACTCGCCGCTGGCCAGCTTTGGCAGGTATTTGCGCCGCTGCGCCTCGGTCCCGTAGGCGAAGATCGGGTGGATCACCAGCGAGGACTGCACGCTCATGGCCGAGCGGTAGCCGCTGTCGACGCGTTCGACCTCGCGGGCGACCAGACCGTAGGCGACATGGCCGGCGTCGACACCGCCGTACTGCTCCGGCAGGGTGACGCCGAGCAGGCCAAGAGCGCCCATCTCGCGCATGATCTCAGCGTCGAAGCGCTCCTCGCGGTAGGCGGTCAGCACGCGCGGCTGCAGCTCGCCCTGGGCGTAGTCGCGGGCGGCGTCGCGGATGGCGCGCTCGTCGCCGGTCAGCTGGTCCTCCAGCCGGAAGGGGTCGTTCCAGTCGAAGGGGGCGTAGTCAGCCATCAGTCTTGTTCTCCTTGAGGCGCCGGCGGATAGGCGTGGGTCTCACCCCACGGATCCCGCACCCGGCCATTTTCCAGATAGTCCGGCCCGACCGGAACCTTGCCGTGGCCGCCGGGGATATCCAGCACATAGGCCGGCTGCGCAAGGCCCGACAGGTCGCCGCGCAGCTGGCGCATCAGCGCCTGGCCCTGCGCGATCGAGGTGCGGAAGGCGCCGGACCCCGGGGCCAGGTCGCCCTGGTGCAGGTAGTAGGGCTTGATCCGCGTCTCGACGAAGGCGCGCATCAGGTCGGCCAGGGTCGCCGCGTCGTCGTTGACCCCGGCCAGCAGCACGGTCTGGCTGACCATGGGGACGCCGGCGTCGATCAGGCGGGCGCAGGCAGCGCGGGCGGCGGGGGTCAGTTCGCGCGCGTGGTTGGCGTGCAGGGCGACGAACACCGCCTGGCCGCCGGCCTTGAGCGCCGCGACCAGGTCCGGCGTGATCGCCGCCGGATCGACCGCCGGGACGCGCGTGTGCAGGCGCACCACCTTCACATGATCGATCTGGCCAAGCCGCAGCATCACCTCGCGCAGCCGGCGCGGCGAGAGCACCAGCGGATCGCCGCCGGTCAGGATCACCTCCCAGATGGCGCTGTCGGCGGCGATGTAGGCCATGGCCGCGTCCAGGGCGGCGGGGGCCAGGGCGCCGGCGCCAGGCCGCCCCACCGTCTCGCGGCGGAAGCAGAAGCGGCAGTAGACGGCGCAGATGTGGTTGAGCTTGAGCAGCACCCGGTCCGGGTAGCGGTGAACGATCCCCTCGACCGGGGTGTGGGTGTCGTCGCCGATCGGGTCGGCGCGCTCGATCGGGTCGTGGTCCAGCTCGCCGGCGTGTGGCACGAACTGGCGGGCAATGGGGTCGGCGGCGTCCCGCGGGTCGATCAGGGCCGCCATGTCCTGCGTGATGGCCACGGCGTAGCGCGCCGCCACCGCGCTCAAGGCGGGCACGCGCTCGGGCTCGATCAGGCTGGCCTCGGCCAGGGCGGGAAGGTCGCGCAGGGTCACGGCGTGGTCATTCCCACGGTTAGGCCACCGGCGTCCACAGCACCTGCTCGATGCGCTGGGCCCCCGCCGCCAGCATCACCAGCCGGTCGAAGCCTAAGGCCGCGCCACAGGCCGGGGGCATCCGGCCCAGGGCCTCAAGGAAGTCCTCGTCGATCGGATAGGCCGCGCCGTAGGTCTGCTGCTTTAAGGCCATCTCCGCCTCGAAGCGGCGGCGCTGCTCGGCCACATCGGTCAGCTCACCAAAGGCGTTGGCCAATTCAACGCCGCAGACATAGAGCTCGAACCGCTCGGCCACGGTGGGGTCGCCGGCCTTGGCGCGGGCCAGGGCCGCCTCCCGCAACGGGTATTCGCACAGCAGGGTCGGGGCGCCGGCTCCCAGGTTCGGCTCGATCTTCTCGGTCAGCACCTTAGCGAAGATGTCGCTCCAGCTGTCGTCCACCGCCACCCGGACGCCAGCGCCCGTGGCCGCCGCCGCCAGGACCTCGCGGTCGTCATTGAGCACGAAGCCGGCATAGCGCTCGAAGGCCTTGGCCACCGTCAGGCGCTCGGGCCTGGCGAAAGGATCAGCCTCGCGGCCGCGGTAGCGGAACACCTCCGTCACCGCCGTGCGGGCCGCCAGGGCGAGCAGGGCGGCGCAGTCGTCCATCAGCGCCTCGTAGGGCTCATCGGCCCGATACCATTCCAGCATGGTGAACTCGGGGTGGTGCAGCGGTCCGCGCTCGCGGTTGCGCCACACCTTGGCCAGGGTGAAGATTTTCGTCTCCCCCGCCGCCAGCAGGGTCTTGCAGGCGAATTCCGGCGAGGTGTGCAGGTAGAGAGGCGAGCGCTCCCCGCCCGGGCCAATGATTTCGGTCGCAAAGCCATGCAGATGGGCCTCATTGCCGGGGGAAACCTGCAGGGCGGCGGGCTCGACCTCGGTGAAGCCTTCCTTCTCGAACCAGGCCCTCAGATTGCGCTGGACGGCGCCTCGGACCAGCAGAAACGGCCGCCGGTCGGCGTGGTTTTCGCGGGAGCGCCAGGGCGGGGACGGGTCGGAGGCCAAGCGGCGGTTCTCTAAAGGCTGGAACGGACTGGCGAATTTGGGCCGGTTCGCTATAGGAGCAACCAAATCCGTTGCTAAGGGGCATTCATGCCGAAGGTAATCGCCAGTTCGCTGAGGAAAGGCTCGGTCGTCGACATCGACGGCAAGCTGTACGTGGTCCTGAACGCCGAGAACATCCATCCCGGCAAGGGCACGCCGGTGACGCAGCTCAACATGCGCCGCATCAGCGACGGGGTGAAGATCTCCGAACGCTACCGCACGACCGAACAGGTCGAGCGCGCCTTCGTCGACGACCGCAACCACACCTTCCTCTACCAGGACGGCGAGGGGTTCCACTTCATGAACCCGGAAACCTACGACCAGCTGGTCGCCACCCCCGAGGTGGTAGGCGATTCCGCCCCCTACCTGCAGGAAGGCATGACCGTTATCCTCTCCACCCACGACGACGTCGCCATCGCCCTGGAGCTGCCGCGCACCGTGGTGCTGGAGATCAAGGACACCGAGCCCTCGGTGAAGGGCCAGACGGCGTCCTCCTCCTACAAGCCGGCGATCCTGTCGAACGGGGTGCGGACCAACGTGCCGCCCTACATCTCGCCGGGCACGCGGGTGATCATCCTCACCGAGGACGGCTCCTACCTAGAACGGGCCAAGGACTAGCTTTCGGCTAATAGCTTTCGGGCCCGCAACACAAGGCCTTGAAATCGCCGGTGCGGTGGGGGCAGGTCGGGGCATGACCAAAGCCTTCGCCCTCGCCGCCTGCCTTGTCCTGACCCTGAGCGCCTGCGCCTCTGGACCGCCTGATCGAGGCGGCCCGCGCGGCCCCGGCGGCGGACCGCCCGGCGGCGGACCGCCCGGCGGCATCGCCCGCGAACAGCTCTTCATCAGCCCGGCCGGCGAGCCCTACCGCGCGCCGCTGGGAGCGCCGCACCCGATCGGCGCCTGGTGGACGCGGCTGGACGCTTCGGGCGCCGGCCAGGTCGGCGAGGCGGGCCTGGTCGCCGATTTCGAGCGCTTCTTCGCCCTGGCGGACACCGACCACGACGGCGTCATCGACGGCTTCGAGGTCAATACCTACGAGCGCGACACCGTGCCGGAGATCGTCCGCGCCGTCGGGCGCGGCGGGCTGCAGGGCGCGGCGGCCTACGGCCTGCTGAACGATCCCCAGCCGATCCGCTCGGCCGACTTCAACCTCGATGGCCGCGTCACCTTGCCGGAATACCAGCGCAAGGCGCGCGAATTGTTCGTGCGGCTCGACAAGAACCGGGACGGCCGGTTGGCGCGCGGCGAACTGCCCGAGGCCAAGGCGGCGCCCGGCGGTCCCGGCGCCGGCCCGGGCGGGAGAGGCCCGCGCGGTGGGGGGCCACCGGGCGGCGGGCGGCGTCCGCGCTAGTTCATCCGCTCATCCCGGCGAAGGCCGGGACCCAGATGAAAAAACTCATGGCTGGCCGCCCAACCTGAATTCAGGACGCTACCGCTTCACGAGCGCCTTATGATCTGGGCCCCAGCCTTCGCCGGGGTGAGCGGTTTTTGGAGCTAGAGCGTCGGCGCCACATAGGCGGCCATCTGGTTGATGGCGACGTCGAACTGCGGCGGGATCGGCGGGTCGCCCGGCAGGGACGCGAAAATCTTCTCCCCCGCCAGCCAGCGCTTCTCGGCATCGTTCGTGCGCAGGATCAGGGCCACGGCGGGCGTCATCTCATAGGTCTGATCGTCGAGGCCGATCAGCCGCAAGGCGGCCTTCAGCATCATCCGAGTGGCGTAGAGGGTGTTGGTATTGGCCTGCGGCATCGGGATGTTCGGCGCCTGATGCTCGACGAAAGCGGCGATACAGGCCTGCAGATCGACCGAGACGAAGCCGTGGCAGGCCAGGGGCCGCGAGGCGTAGATCGAACAGGCGGCGTCCTCCAGCAGCGGGCACAGAACATGGCCCAGCCGATCCTCCGCCGTCATGCCGCGCAAGGTTTCGTCGGTCTCCAGCAGGGCGGCGACCTTGGCCTTGTCGGAGCGGATCGCGGCGGCGACGAAGAAGGCCTCCGGCGCGGTCACCGCCACGTTCTGGGTGCAGCAGAACGAGCAGCCCTTGCGGCAGGCGATCTGCGGATGGTCGGGGACGGTCTTCTCGTACAGGGCGGTGATGTGGGCCACCGCGTCCGAACAGGGCGAGCGGGCGCTGCGGTCCTGCAGCAGCCGCACCGTGCGGCGCAGGTGCGCGCCCAGCGAGCGGGGATCGCCGCCCATGGCCAGCGGCCGCGCCAGGAAGGCCGCGTCGTCGCGCTGCAGATTGCGGCGGTCCGCCCGCGATAGCCGTCCGTCGGTCATGAATCCCGTCCGCTCCCCTAAGGGCATTAACTTGCATAGGACGGGAGGCGCCGCTACCCGTCGGGCCTCCGACAACAATTCCGAAAGCCGCAATTGCCTTGGCCGACGATCTGGTTAATCCCGCCGCCGTGACGGCCAAAACACTCTCCGCCGCCCAGGCCTTGGTGGAATGCCTGGTGTTGAACGGGGTCGAGAAGGTGTTCCTGGTTCCGGGCGAAAGCTATCTCGCCGTGATCGACGCCCTGTTCGATCAGAAGGACAGGATCGAGGTCATCACCTGCCGCCACGAGGCCGGCGCCGCCAACATGGCCGTGGCCAACGCCCGCCTGACCGGCACGACCGGGGTGGTGATGGTCACGCGCGGTCCAGGGGCCGCCCACGCCAGCATCGGCATACACAACGCCGAACAGGACAGCGCCCCGGTGATCATGTTCGTGGGACAGGTCGCCGCCGGCCACCGCGGCCGCGCCGCGTTCCAGGAGATCGACTACGCCCAGATGTTCGGCGGCATCTGCAAACTGGCCCTGGAGATCGACCGCGCCGACCGCACGGTGGAGCTGGTCAACCGCGCGTTCGTGGTGGCGCAATCGGGCCGTCCCGGTCCGATCGTGATCGCCCTGCCGGAGGATGTGCTGCACCTGGACGCGGGCCCCCAGCCGCCGGTGGCCGCCAAAATCGCCCGCGCCGCCTTCCCGCAGGAGACCCTGCCGGCCATCGCGGCGATGCTCGGCAAGGCCAAGCGTCCGCTGATGATCCTGGGCGGCGTCGGCTGGACCAACGAAGCACGCGAGACGCTGGAAGCGTGGGCCAGAAGCACCAACCTGCCCGTCGCCCTGTCGTTCCGCCGCAAGGACCTGATCGACAACGCCAGCCCGGTCTATATCGGCGACCTGGGGTTGGGACCGAATCCGAAGCTGATCGCGCGCGCCAAGAGTGCCGACATGCTGCTCGTCGTCGGCGCGCGCTTGGGCGAGAACGCCAGCCAAGCCTACACCCTGTTCACCCCGCAGCACACCGCCCGCCATATGGCGCACATCCACCAGGAACCGCAGGAACTGGGCCGGGTGTGGCCGGCCGCCGTGGTGGCCGCGTCCGACCTGTCGGCGGCGGCCCTGGCGCTGGCGACGATCAAGGTCGCGCCGTTCGATCCCGCCTGGGTGAAAGACGCCAAGGCCGACTACGATGCCTTCACCCGGCCGGTGGAGACGACGGGCGCGGTCAACATGTCCAGGATCGTCGCGCACCTTGCCGAGGGCCTGGCTGACGACGTCATCATCTGCAACGGCGCGGGCAACTTCGCCGCCTGGCTGCACCGCTTCTACCGCCACCGCAAAATGGGCACGCAGCTGGCGCCGGTCAGCGGCGGGATGGGCTTTGGCCTGCCCGCCGCCGTGGGCGCCAAGATCACCTATCCCCACCGCGAGGTGGTGGCCTGGACCGGCGACGGCGATTTCCTGATGTCGGGCAGCGATCTGGCCACCGCCGTGCAGTACGGTGCCAACATCATTGCCGTGGTGGTGGACAACGGCTCCTACGGCACCATCCGCATGCACCAGGAGCGCGACTTCCCCGACCGCACCATCGGCACCGATCTGAACAATCCGGATTTCGCCGCCTACGCCCGTTCGTTCGGCGCTTGGGCGGTGACGGTGGAGAGGACCGAGGATTTCCCGCAAGCCTTGGCGCAGGCGCGCGCGGCGGGCCGCCCGGCCCTGATCCACATCAAGATGGCGTTGGAAGACATCTCCCCGGGCAAGACCCTGAAGATGATCCATGGCACGGGTGTGGGTAAGCACTAACGCCTCCCCTTCGATGGGAGGGAGAAGATCGCTTTAGGAGTCCAGCCCGCCGAGCGTGATGGCCTTGATCTCCAGATATTCCTCGATGCCGTACTTGCCGCCCTCGCGGCCGACGCCGGACGCCTTGACGCCTCCGAACGGCGAGACTTCCGAGGAGATGATGCCCTCGTTGACCCCGACCATTCCCGTGTCCAGCGCCTCGGCGACGCGGAAGACGCGGCCGATGTCGCGGGCGTAGAAATAGGACGCCAGGCCGAAGGCGGTATCGTTCGCCAATCGGATCGCTTCTTCCTCGGTGTCGAATTTGTAGAGCGGCGCCACGGGGCCGAAGATTTCCTCGGCGACCAGGCGCGACTCCGGCGCGATGCCGGTCAGCACCGTGGGCTCGAAGAAATTGCCGCCCAGCGCGTGTGGCTTGCCGCCGGTAGTGGCCTTGGCGCCCTTGGCCAGGGCGTCCTTCACATAGCCCTGCACCTTGTCGAGCGCGGCCTGGTTGATCAGCGGCCCTTGGGTGGTTCCTTCGGCCGTGCCGTCGCCCACTTTCAGCCCCTTCACCGCGGCGGTGAATTTCTCGGCGAAGGCGTCATAGACCCCGGCCTGGACGAAGATGCGGTTGGCGCTGACGCAGGTCTGGCCGCTGTTGCGGTACTTGCTGGCCATCACGCCCTTGACCGCCGCGTCGAGGTCGGCGTCGTCGAAGACGATGAAGGCGGCGTTGCCGCCCAGCTCCATGCTGGTGCGCTTGATGGTCGGGGCGCACTGGGCCATCAGCAGGGCGCCGACGCGGGTGCTGCCGGTGAAGGAAAGCTTGCGCACCAGCGGGTTCTCGCACAGCTCCTTGCCGCTCTCGACCGGCTCGCCGGTGACGATGTTGCACACCCCGGGCGGGAAGCCGGCGCGCTGCGCCAGTTCGGCCAGGGCCAGGGCGCTGAACGGCGTCTCGTCGGCGGGACGGATCACCCCAGCGCAGCCGGCGGCCCAACCGGGCGCCGCCTTGCGGGTGATCATGCCGGTGGGGAAGTTCCACGGGGTGATGGCGGCGAAGACGCCGACGGGCTGCTTCTGCACGATGATGCGCCGACCGCGCGCGGGGGTGGGGATCACATCGCCATAGGCGCGCTTTCCTTCCTCGCCGAACCATTCGACGAAGCTGGCGGCGTAGAGAATCTCGCCCTTGGCCTCGGCCAGCGGCTTGCCCTGCTCGGCGGTAAGAATCTTCGCCAGGTCGTCGGCGTTGGCGACCATCAGGTCGAATAGGTTGCGCAGGATCACCGCCCGCTCCTTGGCGGTGAGAGCGCGCCACAGGGGCTGGGCGCGGTCGGCGGCTTGAATCGCGGCGGCCACCTCCTTTCGAGACAGCGACGGCACGTGGCCGATGATCTCGCCGGTCGCCGGGTTGCGCACGGGGATCGTGGCCCCAGAGGCGGCGGTGACCCATTTGCCGTCCACGTGGCAGGCCTGGCGGAACAGCGACGGGTCTTTAAGGCCTAGGGCCTTGCCGGCGGCGGTTTCGCTGGTGTCGGCGGGCATGTCGTGCATGGCCGGTCTCCTCTGCTGCAAAGGGATATAGGGGCCCAGGCCCGCCAAGCCTAGCTGATCTGCGCCGCGACGGCTCCCAGAATGCGGACAAGTTCGGCAGGGTCGAGCTCGACCTGCAGGCCGCGCTGGCCGCCGTTCAGGAACACACGCGGATGCTCCAGCGCCGCCGCCTCGACCACCGTGGGCAAGGTCTTCTTCTGGCCGAACGGGCTGACTCCGCCGACGCGGTAGCCGGTGATGCGCTCGGCGTCGGCCACCTTGGCCATATCCGCCGCCTTGCCGCCAAAGGCGGCGGCGACCTTCTTCATCGCCGCCTCGCGGTCCGACGGCAGGACGACGCAGACCGGCTTGCCGTCGACCATGGCGATCAGGGTCTTGAGCATGACGGCCGGATCGACGCCCAGGCTCTGCGCCGCGTGCAGGCCGATGCTGGCGGCGTCGGGGTCGTAGTCGTAGGTGTGCAGGGCATAGGATGCGCCGGCCTTGTCCAGCATCAGGGTCGCCGGCGTGGTGCGGGCCATCAGATGACGAAGAAGCCGTGGCTGGCGTCGCGCCCGAGCTGGTCGACCAGGCCCGCCTCCCAGTCCAGATAACCCTGCATGGCGGCGACCGGATTGTCGGTGCCCTCGTAGGGGCGGCGGTAGATGTCGTCGGTCTCGCTGGCGGCGTTGGTCAGGCCGGTCTCCATCGCCAGGCCGGCGGCGGCCCAGGCGGCGGTCCCGCCCTCCAGCACCCGTACGTGGCGACGGGTCAGGGCGGTCAGTTCGGGCGCGGCCAGGGCGGCCAGGACGCCGTCGGGTGAAACGGTCACGAACGGCTTGTCCAGCGGCAGGACGCCCAGGGCCTGGCTCAGACGGCTGCGCACGGCGAACCAGGCGCCGGGAATGTGGCCGCGGCGATGCCGCGGCGAGGCGGCGAAATCGACCACCGTCACCTGGGCCAAGCTCCGCGCCAGGTCGTCGACGCCGATGGTCTCGACGCGCGGCGGCGGCGGCAGGGCGGCGCGCCATTCGCCGGTTTCCAGGGCCCCGTCGAAGCCGCCCTCGAGGACGTAGGTTTCCCAGCCCATCTGCGCCAGCCAGGAGGCGGTCATGTCGGCCCGCGCGCCGCGGTCGTCGGCCAGGACGATGCGCGCGCCGCGCACCGGGGCGAAGACATCGGTCTCCTGCACCAGCTGCCCGCCCGGCGCGCCGCGGAAGCCGACGATGTGGCCGGCGGCGTATTCGGACGGATCGCGCACATCGAAGCGGTAGAGGGTGCGGCGCAGGTCCAGGGCCAGGGCGGTCAGGGCGGCGGTGTCGAGCCGCTTGACCCCGGCGCGGTAGGAAACATCGCGCGCGGCGGCGCGGGCCCGTCCTTCGATGTCGGCGCCGACCTCGGGGAACCGCGCGCTCTTGCCCGTTTCGAGTTTGTACCCCGCCAGATTCCAGCCGATCGCCCCGTTGCGCAGGGCGTAGACCGGGTTGGGCATCCCGGCGTTGATCAGCGACTGGGCGCCGATGATGCTGCGCGTGCGGCCGGCGCAGTTGACGATGATGGTGGTCTTGAGGCTGGGGACGATCTGCCGCGCGCGCAGCACCAGCTCGGCCCCCGGCACGCTGACGCCCCGCGGGATGCTCATGGTCTGGAATTCGTCGTAGCGGCGGCTGTCGAGCACCACCAGATCGGGCTCGTTCTCGATCATCGCCTTGGCGCTATGGGCCGGCAGGGCCGGAGTCTGGCGGCGATGCTCGACCAGTTCGCCGAACGCCTTGCTGGCGGAGTTGACGTCCTGAAACAGCTCGAGGCCGGCGGCGCGCCAGCCCGCGAGCCCGCCCTCGAGTTCGCTGACGTGGGTGTAGCCCAGGCCCGCCAGCCGATGGGCCGCCACTTCGACCAGCCCCTCGCCGTTGTCGTACAGCACCACCGGCGTCTCGCGGCGGGGGATGCGGTCGAGCACTTCCAGCTCCAGCCGGCTCAAGGGCAATTGCGCCGCGAACAGCGGATGGTCCTTGGCGAAGGCGTCCTCCTCGCGCAGGTCGATCAGGGCGATCTCCTCGCGGCCGATCCAGGCCAGGCGCACACGCGCGGGCGAGACCTTGGCGATCACGCCGGAACGTCCGCCAGGAGGTTGGGCCGGCCGGCGTTGGAGTAGCCGGAGATGAAGGGAAAGGCCGTGCCGTCGAGCGAATAGGTGTGGCGGCTGACGGCGCCGATGTCGGCGCCGTAGAGGTGGACCGAGATCGAGGCGCGATCGGAAAAGACGTTGGAGACGCGGTGCAAATCGCCCACCGCCGGCGACACCGCCTCGATATCTCCCGGGACGAGCGTCTGCGGCGCGCCGTCGGCCACGGGACGCCCGTCCTCGAACCGGAAGCGCTGCGAAATCTCCGACCCGCGCAGCATGCCGATCAGGCCCCACACCGTGTGGTCGTGAATCGGGGTGAACTGCCCCGGCCCCCAGACGAAGCTGACCATGCTGAAGCGCCCCGCCGGGTCGAGGTGCAGCAGGTACTGGCTGTAGTGCTCTGGGTGAGGAATAGCGGCGGTCTGCGGGAGCCAGTCGTCCTGGGCAACCAGAGCGGCAAGCAGCTTACTGCCTTCGCTGACCACGCGCGGCTCGTCCGGCGGCTGATCGATCAGGGCGGTGAAGTCGGCCACGAACGCGCGCAGGCGGGCTGTGCTCATGGGAGGGTTATACAGCCCAGCCCCGTCGGTCGGCCAGTGCGCTGCGAAGAAAGGCGGTCAGAGGCGGACCCTTATCAGCGGCGTGGCGTTGGGAAGGGCAGGGACGCTCATCCACCCCGCAAAAGGACATTCAAAATGTTAGCGACGATTGCCGCCGTCCTCGTTGTGATGTGGCTGCTGGGCTTCTTCGCCCTGCACGTTTCCTCGTTCCTGATCCATCTTCTCTTGCTGTTCGCGGTGATCTCGATCGTGATGCACTTCGTGCGCGGACGGCCGCGCGCCTAGTCCAAGCCCCCAGCCTCCTCGATGTAGCGCACCACCTCGTCGACGCCCTTCAGCCGCGGCAGATCGGTGAAGACAAACGGGCGCCCGGCGCGGCCTTTCTCGGCGTCGCTGCGCATGATCTCCAGGTCGGCGCCCACGTAGGGCGCAAGGTCGGTCTTGTTGATGATCAGCAGGTCGCTGCGGGTGATGGCCGGACCGCCCTTGCGCGGGATCTTCTCGCCTTGGCAGACGCTGATCACATAGAGGGTCAGGTCGGCGAGATCGGGGCTGAAGGTGGCTGCCAGGTTGTCGCCGCCGCTCTCGATGAAGATGACGTCGAGGTCGGGGTGGCGCTTCACCATCTGGTCGATGGCCGCCAGATTGATCGAGGCGTCCTCGCGGATGGCGGTGTGCGGACAGCCGCCGGTCTCGACGCCGAGGATGCGGTCCTCGGGCAGGGCCTGTAGCCGGTTGAGGATCAAAGCGTCTTCCTGAGTGTAGATGTCGTTGGTGATCACGGCCACCGAATGGCGTCCGCTCATGGCGCGGCACAGTTTCTCGGTCAGGGTGGTCTTGCCTGAGCCGACCGGCCCGCCGATGCCGACGCGAAGCGGTCCGTTGCGCGGCCTCATGACAGGAACAGTCTCGGCTCTAAGGTTTCGTGACGCATGGCGGCGATGTCGCTGAGCATGGCCGCCCCGCCCAGGTCGTCGAGGCTGGAGACGTCGGCCCGGCGCACCAGCGCCAGGATGCTGGGCTCCAGCGCCGCCAGCACGGCGACCGCGCCGGTCTGGCCCAGCGGCATCAGCCGCAGCGACGCGCCGATCAGATTGGCGGCGAAGGACTGCAGCAGGCCGGTCAAGGCGTCCGTCAGCGCAACGCCGTGCGCGCCCGCGGCGGCGCCGACGGCGATGCAGTAGGCGGCCTGGCCGTGGAGCGGTTCAAGCAAGGGCGACGGCCAGCCGATCTCAACGGCCTTGAGGAAGGCGGCGCCCTGGGCCTGGCTTTCGCGCAGCCGCTCAGCGCTGGGGCTAAGCGCGCGCGCCAGCTCGGCTGCGGAGACGAGGCGCGTCGCATCGTTCGCCGTCACGGCGGCATGAGCTTCCGCCAACTGTACCGCGTCGTTCCATCCCGCGCCCAGTTCCAGCACGCCTTCCAGCCAGCGGATCAGGCTTTCCGCGTCCGATACGCGCCCCTCGTGGATCGCCTGTTCGATCCCGTGCGAATAGCCGAAGGCGCCGGTCGGGAAGGCCGGCGACATCCAGGCCAGCAGGCGCGACAATCCAGCATCAGTGCGCATGGCTGAGGTCGCCGTGACTGTGGGTGTGGGCGTCGCCATAGGCGCCGGCTTCCGGATCGGACGGGGCGGTGACGACGGTGACCGTGGCGCCCAGGTGCTCGAGCATGTGGGCGATGACATGGTCATAGCGGATCAGGATGCGGCTTTCTTCCACCTGGGCGGCGAGATGGCGGTTGCCCAGGTGCCAGGCCAGCTTCAGCAGATGCGCGGGACTTTGCGCGCGCACCTCCAGCAGCTTTTCCGGCGCGGCGGCGACCTCGACGATGCGGCCGTCCGAGAGTTTGAGCCCGTCGCCGTGACGCAGCTGCACCGCGCGTGGCAGGTCGAGCAGGAAGTTCAATCCCGCCTCGCCGGTCAGGGTCATGCGGCGGCGATGGCGTCCGTCCTGATCCAGGGTGACACGGTCGGCGGCCGGGCCGGACCAAGCGCCAGAAGGAACGACAGCCTCTACGTAAGGCCGGGTCAAAACAGGAAATATTGCTGCGCCATCGGCAGCACCTCCGCCGGTTCGCAGGTCAGCAGCTCGCCATCGGCGCGCACCTCGTAGGTTTCCGGATCGACCTCGATCTTCGGCAGGGCGTCGTTGTGGATCATGCTCGCCTTGCCGATGGCGCGGGTGTTGGCGACCGCCAGCAGCTGCTTGTCGAGACCGAGCCGCTCGCGCAGCCCGCCGGCCAGCGCCGCCTTCGAGGTGAAGGTCACCGACGAGCGGGCAATGCTCTTGCCGAAGGAGGCGAACATCGGCCGATAGTGCACCGGCTGCGGCGTCGGGATCGAGGCGTTGGGATCGCCCATCGGCGCGGCGGCGATGGAGCCGCCCAGCAGGATCATGTCCGGCTTCACGGCGAAGAAGGCCGGAGTCCACAAGACGAGATCGGCGCGTTTCCCCACCTCGATGGAGCCGATGTGCGCGGCCAGGCCCTGGGCGATGGCCGGATTGATCGTATACTTGGCGACGTAGCGCTTGATGCGCGCGTTGTCGGCGGCGCCGTCGCCGGGAAGGGCGCCGCGCTGCGACTTCATCTTGTCGGCGGTCTGCCAGGTACGGATCAACACCTCGCCGACGCGCCCCATGGCCTGGCTGTCGCTGCTGATGATCGAAAACGCGCCGATGTCGTGCAGAATATCTTCCGCCGCGATGGTCTCCTTGCGGATGCGGCTTTCGGCGAAGGCGACATCCTCCGGGATCGACGGGTCGAGGTGGTGGCAGACCATCAGCATGTCGAGATGTTCGGCGATGGTGTTGCGCGTGTAGGGCCGCGTCGGATTGGTCGAGGACGGGATCACGTTGGCCAGGCCGCAGACGCGGATGATGTCCGGCGCGTGGCCGCCGCCGGCGCCTTCGGTGTGGAAGGCGTGGATGGTGCGGCCTTTGAAGCTGTCGATGCTGTCGTCGACAAAGCCGCTCTCGTTCAGGGTGTCGGTGTGGATCATCACCTGCACGTCGTGATCGTCGGCGACGCTCAGGCAACAGTCGATGGCGGCGGGGGTGGTGCCCCAATCTTCGTGCAGTTTCAGCGCGCAGGCGCCGGCTTCGACCTGTTCGACCAAGGCGCCGGGAAGCGATGCGTTGCCCTTGCCGGCGAAGCCGATGTTCATCGGCAGGCCGTCGGCGGCCTCGATCATCCGCTGCAGATGCCACGGCCCCGGCGTGCAGGTGGTGGCGTTGGTGCCGGTGGCCGGACCGGTGCCGCCGCCGAGCATGGTGGTGACGCCGCTCATCAGGGCTTCTTCGATCTGCTGCGGGCAGATGAAGTGTATGTGCACATCCACACCGCCGGCGGTGAGGATCTTGCCCTCGCCGGCGATGATCTCGGTGCCGGGGCCGATGACGATGGTCACGCCCGGCTGGGTGTCGGGATTGCCGGCCTTGCCGATGGCGGCGATCAGCCCGTCGCGCAGGCCGACGTCGGCTTTCACAATGCCCCAGTGGTCGACGATCAGGGCATTGGTGATGACGGTATCCATGGCGCCTTGCGCACGGGTCATCTGGCTCTGGCCCATGCCGTCGCGGATCACCTTGCCGCCGCCGAATTTCACCTCCTCGCCGTAGATGGTGAAGTCCTGCTCGACTTCAGCGAACAACCCGGTGTCGGCCAGGCGCACGCGGTCGCCGACGGTGGGGCCGAACATGTCGGCGTAGAGGGCGCGACTGATGCGGGCGGGCATGTCAGAGCTTTCCCATCACATCGCCGCGGAAGCCGTAGATCGCGCGGTGTCCGAGGATTGGTACGAGCGAGACTTCGCGCGATTGTCCCGGCTCGAAACGGACGGCGGTGCCGGCGGCGATGTCGAGCCGCTGGCCTCGCGCGGCGGCGCGGTCGAACAGCAGCGCCGCATTGGTCTCGGCGAAATGATAGTGGCTGCCGACCTGGATCGGCCGGTCGCCGCTGTTGGCCACCATCAGCACGGTCACCGGCGCGCCGGCGTTGAGCTCGATCTCGCCCTCGGCGGGGATGACTTCGCCGGGGATCATGCGAAGACCGCCAGGGCGAGGCCGCTCAAGGCCGTTCCGGCGCCCAGCACGCGCACCAGGGCGGGACGCTTGACGCCAAGCCCGGCGCCCAGGCCCGCCAGATGCAGGCCGATGGTGGAGACCGCGAAACCGAGCGGGAAGGCGAGCTGCGCGCCAGGCGCCTCGCCGCCGTGGGCGTAGCCATGCGCCAGGCCGAAGGCGCCGATCAGGGCGACGCCCAGGGCAGCGGGAACGCGGGCGTCAGCGGCGATCAGGGCGCCGAGCGCGATCACGCTGGCGAGGATCATTGGTTCGACGAGCGGGACGCCGGCGTTGGCTTGCCCCAGCGCGAACCCGGCCAGCATGGCAACGACAAAGGACGCCGGCCACAGCCAGAGCGATTTGCCGCCGCGAAGGGACGCCCACAGCCCGACCGCGATCATCGCGAGCATATGGTCGGCGCCGGAGAGGGGGTGAGCAAGGCCCTCCATCAGGCCGACGGCATGACCCGGATGGGCGAAGGCTGGACCCGCGAACACCAAAACACCGCTCATCCCGGCGACCCAGGGGGCGGCGCCACGCGCCAACGCGGGGACCCAGGCTTTTTTGCTTCGCGCTCCGCTGGACAGAACTGGATCCCCGCCTTCGCGGGGATGAGCGGAAAAAAATTGCGCCGGCGCTTTCATGTTGGCCCTCATCGGATCGGCTGATGGACGGTGACCAGCTTGGTCCCGTCGGGAAAG
>CANJOB010000002.1 GCA_947475655.1 Caulobacterales bacterium
CAGGCGGCGCGAGGTGCGGCAGCAGTCCATGGCGGTGTTGCCGCCGCCTAGGACGATGACGCGCTTGCCGATCTTGGAAACGTGCTCGAACGAGACGTTCGACAGCCAGTCGATGCCGATGTGGATGTTGGCCGCCGCTTCCTTGCGGCCCGGCAGGTCGAGGTCGCGGCCGCGCGGGGCGCCGGTGCCGACGAAGACGGCGTCGTAGCCCTCGGCCAGCAGGCCGCCCAGGCTGTCGACTCTCGTGCCCAGCCGCATCTCAAGGCCCAGGCCCGTGATGTAGCCGACCTCCTCGTCGATCACCGATTCCGGCAGGCGGAAGCGAGGGATCTGGCTGCGGATCATGCCGCCGGCGCGGGGATCGCTGTCATAGACGGTCAGGTGGTAGCCGAGCGGGGCCAGGTCGCGGGCCACGGTCAGGGCGGCGGGGCCGGCGCCGACCAGGGCGACGCGCTTGCCGTTGGACGGCGCGACGGACGGCAGGCGGTGGCTGATGTCGTCCTTGTTGTCGGCGGCGACGCGCTTGAGGCGGCAGATGGCCACCGGCTCCTCGTCCACCCGTCCACGGCGGCATGCCGGCTCGCACGGCCGGTCGCAGGTCCGCCCCAGGATGCCAGGGAAGACGTTGGACTTCCAATTGACCATGTAGGCGTCGGAATACCGTCCGTCGGCGATGAGCCGGATGTATTCTGGGACGGGAGTGTGGGCCGGACAGGCCCATTGGCAATCGACAACCTTATGAAAGTAGTCAGGCCCCTCGGTACTGGTACGCTGCAAAGCCACCTCCCCGTAGTGCGCTCTATATTTTGGTGAGGGGTTTTCCTGGGCGGAAAACGGCCGACCCAACTTGGCGCTGAGTTGAGCGTAAACTCTCTCAGCCGATTTCGCCAACAGGTTTTCGGTAGTCGTTCGCGCTCGCGGAATCGGTCATTCTGCACTGCAACATGAGGTCTGAAGCTCTACCTCAAGAATTCGTGACATCCACAGGAATCGGACGGCGAGCACTTCCGCTTTTTGACGCCGTCGCGCAGAACTTGCTTCGACTGCTGCTCCAAATGCTCAAGCGTGGGAGAAACCCGATGGCTTTGTCAGAGAGCGTGAACCCCAGTTCCAGCGTGGCGGCCGACTATGCGACCCCTGAACCGACCAGCCTGTGGGAGACGGAGGACGACGACGCCTTCGGCCAGCAGATCAACGAACGCCGCGCCCAGGCCGAGAATGCCGAAGCCCTGCGCCTGGCTAGAGCTATCTACGCGAGGGCGATCTAGCCACCGCATCACCGCCGACCGGGCTTGACCTGACGACCCCGCCTGGGCAGGGAACTGCCTGAGTTGTCGGGACGCCTCTGCGCGCGTCCCGCGTGGGGCGTGGAGGCGGACTTGAAAGTCGTCATTCTGAGCGCGGGGCAGGGCCGGCGGCTGTCGCCGCTGACCGACCACAAGCCCAAGTGCCTGATTGAGCTGTCGGGCCGCAGCACCCTCGCCTGGCAACTGGAGAACCTGCGCGCCTGCGGGGTGACCGACGCCGTGGTGGTCACCGGTTTCGGCGCCGGCGCCGTCGACGCCGAGATCGCCGGGCTCAACCTGTCCGGCATGACGGTGCGCACCCGCTTCAACCCCTTTTTCGCCGTGAGCGACAACCTGGCCACCTGCTGGCTGGTGCGGGACGAATTTTCCGACGGCATGCTGGTGCTGAACGGCGACACCCTGTTTGACCCGGCGGTGGCGCAGCGGCTGCTGGCGGCGCCGGCCGCCGACATCACCGTCGCCATCGACCGCAAGGCGTCCTACGACGACGACGACATGCGGGTGCTGACCGAAGGCGAGACCCTCAAGGCCATCGGCAAGACCATCACCGAGTACAACGCCGAATCCATCGGCTTCCTGCGCTTCTCCCCGGCGGGCGGCGCCCTGTTCGCCGACTACCTGGACCGGGTGCTGCGGCAGCCGGACAATGACATGCGCTGGTACCTGAGCGTGATCGACCTCATCGCCCGCGAGACCGGGCGCGTCCGCGCCGTCTCCATCGAGGGCCTGGGTTGGGCGGAGATGGACTTCCCCGCCGACATGCCGCGCAACCTGGCCCTGACCGAGCGCTGGGCCGCCCGCGCCCTGGCAGGTTAGGCCGTCTCCACCAGCTTTCGCACCAGGTCGAGGTCGGACGGCTTGTCGACGTCGACGGCGGCCAGTCCGAACGGCGAGCGCACAGCGGCGGCGGTCGCCCCGGCCCGGCGGCCGAGCTGGGCTATCATCCCGTCCAGGGTCAGCATTTTCAGCGCGTATCGAACCAACATGATCGGTCCGACGGTCAGGGCCATCTTCCACGGCGCCTTGCGCTGCGCCTCGACGCGCCGCCAGAAAGCGATGGCGTTCAAGGCCTGCGGATTTCGCAGCAGGAACAGGTTGCAGCCGCTGTAGCGGCCGTCGGCGAAGGCCAGGTAGGTCCGCTTGGTCCGCGCGGCGGCGGTCACCACGGCCTCGGAGGCCAGCAGCACGGCGATGTCGGCGCCCTGCGGCGCGTCATCCAGGAAGCGGGTCACCCATTCCGGCTGTAGCAGAGCATGGTCGGCGGTGGTCACCAGCAACGGGGTCCCGACCTTTTCCGCCGCTTCCAGCACGCTGGCGCTCGGGCTGGCGGCGGCGTCGATGCGCGTCACGGCGGCGCGGGTCTTGATGCGAGCCAGTTCGGCGGCGACGCCCGCGTCATGGGTGGAGACAATGATCCGCGCCGCCCCCGCCGCATCGAGCGCATCCAGCACGCGATGGATCAGGGTCCTCCCGTCCAGCACGATCAGCGCCTTGTGCGAGACCCCGGCATAGTCCGCCACGGCGTCCGCCCCGCCCCGCGAGCCCGCCAGCACCAGGGCGGTGAAGCCCGCTGTCACGCCAGCGCCTTCTCGTAGATGCGGTAGGTCTTGTAGATGTGTGCGCCCCAGGCCTCGCAGATGGCCCGCATCGGCATGTTGTCCTCGAGGATCCAGGAATATTCGCAGCGCTCGTAGCCGAGCTTGGCGCACTCGACCGCCGCCGCCGCGATCAGCTGGAACGGCAGGCGCTTGCCGGTCATGCTGCCGGCGTATTCGCGCTTCACCCCCATCAGGGGCAGGCGCAGGCTCTTCACCCGGGCGACTTTGAGCCGCCATAGCAGCTTGGCCCAGCCGAACGGCAGCAGCTTGCCCTTCAGGCCGGCGATGGCCTCGTTGAGGTTGGGCAGCAGCACCAGCACGGCGGCGGGATCGCCCTTGATCTCGGCGAACCAGACCAGGCGCGGGTCGACCACCGGCCGCATCGCCTCGGCCAGGTGCTTGGTCTCGGCCTCGGTGGTGGGGGTGAAGCCCCAGTTGTCGCGCCAGGCGTCGTTGAGGATCTCGGTCAGCTTGGCGACTTCGGCCCCGTAGCGCGACATGTCCAGCATGCGCAGCTTCACATCGGGCGACCTGTCGCGCTGCACGCGCTTGAGCAGGGCCGGCGACATGGAGTGGCCGGTCACGGGGGCGAGGTAGGCGTAGACGTCCTTGGTCTTGGCGTAGCCCTGCTCCTCGATCCGGCCTCCGGCGTAGGGCGGGTCGTGGCCCATCATCACCATCGGCGGGGTGTCGAAGCCGTCGACCAGCAGCCCGACCTCCTCGTTGACCGACAGGTTCAGGGGGCCGATGGCCACGGCCATGCCGCGGCTTTTAAGCCAAGTCTCGGCGGTCTCGAACAGGGCGGAGAACACCGCCGGGTCGTCTTCACCCGCGATCAGGCCGAAGGCGCCGGCGGGGCGTTTCGGATCGCGCGGGGCTAGGTGGTCGATCTGGGCGCTGATGCGGCCGACGTCGCGGCCGTCGCGCACCGCCAGCCACATCTCGACGTCGGCGTGGGCGAAGAACGGGTTGTGCTTGGCCGACAGCGCCTCGCGGCGCTCCATCAAGAGCGGGGCGACATAATTGGGATCGCCCGCGTTCAGCCGGTTGGGCAGGCGGATGAACCGGTCCAACTCGGCCTTCGAGCGGACGGGCAGCACGGTCACGGCGCCGGCCATCACCCTTCCAGCCGCAGCAGCACGGTCCCCGCCAGCGCCGCGAACACCACCGGCGTGGTCCAGACCGCCAGCATGGGCGCGACCGCCCCGCTTTCCCCGAGCGCCGTCATCAGCCCGTCCATGACCATGAACAGCAGGCCCGCGCCCAGGCTGGCGGTGGCGAACATCGCCCCCTGGCCGCCGCGGAAACTGGCCAGGGCGATCGGCACGGCCAGCAGCAGCATCAGCAAGTCGCCCGCCGGACCGGCGAAGGCGCCATGTAGGCGGGTGGCGTAGTAGCTGGGCGGCCGCTGCGCCCCGCCGCCGGCCAGGGCCCGCTTGGCCGAGGCCGCCGACACGGTCTGGTCGCTGAAGAAGAGGCCCTGCACGTCGACCGGCTCGAAGGTGCGGGCCAGGGTCATCTCCCCCGCCGCGCCGCTGTGGGCTTCGGCGCCGACGAAACGGGTGAAGCGGGCGTTCTCCAGCCGCCAGCCGGCCTCGCCATAGACGGCGGCGTCGGCCTGGATGCGCTCGGTCGGGCGGCCGGCGGCGTCGCGGCGGTAGATCCGCACTTCCTTGAGGCTCCGCCCGCTCGGGTCGCTGGCGGAAATGACGAAGACGTCGTCGCCGATGCGCAGGGCCTTGGGTTCGGTCTTGCTGTCGGCGCCGGTGGCCGGAGGGGCGGTGGCGCGCCACCAGGCCTCCAGCGCCGGGTCGGTGCGCGGAGCGGCGATCTCGACCGCGGCCACATGCACCGCCAGCACGGCAGCGGCAGCGGGCAGGGCCATGAATAGCAGGCGGTAGACCGAAACGCCGCTGGCGCGCATGGCGATGAACTCGCTCTCCCCGGCCAGTTTGGTGAAGGCGAAGATGCCGCCGGCCAGCACACTCAAGGGGGCGGCCTGTTCGATCAGCCGCGGCAGGCGCAGCAGGGCGTACTGGACCATGCCGCCGGCGCCCAGGCCGCGTTCGATGATGTCGGGGGTGACGTCGAGCAGGTCGAGAATCTGCAGCACGCCGAGCACGATGGCGCCCGCCGCCAGGATGCGGGAGCCCACCAGTTTGAGAACGTAGCCGGGCAGACTCACGACGCGGCCCGCCGCGACGGCTGCAGGAAGGCGTACATCTCTTCCAGGGCGTCGCCGACGCTCTGCACGAAGCGGCCGACCGGAGTGTCGCCAGGCCGCTGGCGGCTGGCGGCGAAGATCCAGGCGCAGAAGCCGGCGAACAGGAAGAACGGCAGGCCGACGCCGATCTCGGGCAGGATGCGCCCGGAGGCCGCCAGGCTCTGGCCGAACTGCAGGCTGTGCTGGAAGCCGAGCAGCAGGGCGCCGGCCAGCAGCAGGCCCGCGGTGCGGCGTTGGCGCTTGGCGGCCAGGCCCAGCGGCAGGGCGATCAGGGGCAGGAACGGCAGGATGCCCGAGCGCGCCAGCCGGGCGTAGAGCTCGGCCCGCAAGGTCCCGCGCGGGATGACGGTCGGCGTGGACGACCAGGCGCGGTTGGCCAGTTCGCTCAGGGTGAGCTCGCGCTCGTCGCCGCCGCGCACGCCGAACGGGTTGATGGCCCCGGTGTCGGCCTGCATAACGAAGGTGTCGAAGCTCAGGGTGTCGAACGATCCGGTCTTGCTCTCGCCGATCCGCACCCCGTTCTGCAGCACCAGGGTCACCTCGCGGCCGACCGCCTGGGTCGACAGCTGGGCGGCGCGGGCGGTGATTACCTCCTCGCGGCCGTCCTCGGTGGTGCGCAGGATGAAGATACGCTGCAGCTCGCGCCCGTCGGGGCTGGCGCTGTCGGTGGTCAGGATGGTGTCGCCGTTGCTGACAAAGGAGCCGCCGTAGAGCCGCCCGTCCCAGCCGGCGTTGACCGCCGCGTGCAGCACGGCGCGGTAGGCGTAGCGGCTGTAGGGCTGCAGGTAGCCGAACACGATCAGGCTGATGACCATCAGCACCGCCCCCATCGCCGCCAGGGGCGCGGCGATACGGGTCAAGGACACGCCGCCGGCCAGCAGGGCCTCGACCTCCGAGCCGTCGTCAAGGCGGGTGACGACGATGAACAGGGCGACGAAGAAGGCCACCGGCAGGGCCAGACCCAGGTAGTGCGGCAGCAGGTTGCCGACCAGCTCCACCACCGAGCCGAAGCGGGTGGCGCTCTGCGAGAGCGCGTCGAGCAGACGCAGGGCCCGCTCCAGCAGCAGGGAGACCACCGCCACCATCAGGCAGCCGAGCATCGGCTTGATCATCATCCGCAGCACATAGCGGTCGACCAGGTGCAGCCGGGACAGGCCGGGAATTCTCTCGGCGAGGGTCAAGCGGGGCGCCAGTCCTGGCGAAGGACGGCGGCGAGGCGCGCGGCCCCCTGCACGCCCAGATCGACCGCCGCGCTTAAGTTCGGCATGCCCGGCCAGCCGGCGTCCGGGAAGGCGACGCCGTCATGGACGCGCTCGCCGGAATAGCGCGGGATCACATGGAAATGCACGTCGGGGTCGACCATCATCAGCATCAGATAGTTGATCTTCTCGTAGGCGACGACCTTTTGCAGCATCGCCTCGACGGCCGCCACCGCGACCTGCAGATCGGCGAAGGCGCGGGCCCCGATCTCAGAGAAAGCCCGCGCTTCCTCCTTGCAAATCAGCACACAGGCGCCAAATGTCGCCTGTTTCGGTCGGGCGAGCACAAGCCAGCACTCAGTTTCCCCCACAAGCGTGGCGGGATAACCGAAGTTGACGGCGGTCGAGTTCATTCCGGCGCTTCGCCTATCGGCCCGCTGTGGGCGTGAATTTCTTCTGCATACGAAAGACTATTCCATTCGCCTGAAATCGACATCGTGGACAGCCCTGATTGCGTTGGGCGCGGCTATGGCCCTGCCTATGGTCCTGGGTGGGGCCGCGCAGGCGGCGACGTGCGAGGGCTCGGCCAGCGGCACGCAATTGACCGTGCGCGTCACCGGGGTGCCGGTGGCGAAGGGCGAGATGGCCATCACCCTCTATCCGGACAGCTCCAAGCGCTTCCTGGCGCCGGGCGGCAAGCTTCTGCGGGTGCGCCCCGCCGCCACCGCCCCGGTCAGCACCGCCTGCTTCAACCTGCCCGCCCCGGGCTACTACGCCGTGGCCGTCTATCACGACGTTGACGGCGACAGTGATTTCGACCGCAGCCGCATCGGCATGCCGCTGGAGGACTTCGGCTTCTCCAACGACGCCCCGACCCCGATCGGCCTGCCGTCCTTCAAGGCCGCGCGCTTCCACGCCGGGGCGGGCGAGACGGTGCTGAACATCAAGCTGCGGCGCCAACGCTAAGGCCCGGCAGGGCGTAGCGGCCGATCTCGGTGATTTCCCGGCTCCGTGGGTCCAGGCCCCGCGCGATGACCGTGGCGCCGCCCGCGTCGATCTCGATCGCGTGCCAGCGGGCGGCCGGATGATGACCCGATCCTTTCGCCGAGGCGGAGGGGACGCCCAGCACCGGTATGTCGCCCGCCGCGCCGAAGGCCGCTTCGTGGGCATGTCCATGCAGCACCAGCTCGGCGCCATGCCGGATGAGCACCGCGCGCAGTTCGACGGCATCCGCCAGCGCCTTGCGCCGCGACACCACGCCTTCGACCGGCGGGTGGTGCAGCAGCACGACGCGGTAGAGGCCCTCGCGGCCGGCCTGGTCCAGCAGGCCGCCCAGGCGCGTCAGCTGCGCCTCGCCGATCCTCCCCCCCGCGAACAGGGGTGGCGTGGGCACGGCCGAGCAGAGGTTGATGATGGCCACCCCGCCGCGGCGCCGCAGGAAGGGAAAGTCCTCCGCGCCGTCGCCCAGCCAGGGCGCCAGCAGGGCGAAGCGTTCGGCATGGCCGTCGGCAACGAGGGCATCGTGGTTGCCCGGGCTCACCGTGACGGCGGCTGGGGCGCCCAGAGTCGACAGCCAGGTGGCTGCTGCGGCGAATTCGCCAGGGGTGGAGAAGTTGGTCAGGTCGCCGGTCACCGCCACGTGGTCGGGGGCGTAGGCGGCGATGTCGGCGGTGATGGCGGCCAGGACGGCGGGGCCGTGCTCGTGCTGCTTGCGCCGCCAGGCCAGGCGGCTGAGGGTGCGCTTGGAGGCGAGGTCCCGGAGCGGCCCCAGGCCCGCGGGCGAGGGCAGGTGGGGGTCTGAAAGGTGGGCCAGGCGAAACAAGGGACTGCGGTTCCGAGCTTATGGCCGAAGGGATGTCGAGTAGCGTAAGGAAGCGGTCTGCTACGCTTTACAGGGGCCATGCGACTTGACCAATCAATTGCGTGAGGGCCCCCAGGCGACGGCTGTCGGCGCTTCGGACGTGCGGGTCTGGGGCATGAGCTCGACCGCGCGGCTGCAACGCATCTTCGACCGGCTGGGCCTAGCGCCGCAGTCCCCCGAGGGCGGGTCGTCCGTCGTGCTGGCGCATGCCGGCTGGGTGTTCGACCAGGCGCTGATCAAGGCGCTGGCCGACCGGCCCGGAGCGGTGCTGGTCGACGCCGCCGGAGACGCTGTGGCCGCCCATGCGGACGCCGCATCGGCCAAGGCCATGGCCGCCGCCCTGGAAGCCGGGAAGGCCGTGCCGGGCGAGCGCCTGACCGCCGTGGAGCTGATCGGCGCCTACAACAGCGCCCTGCGCAAGCGCGAGCCGCCGGTGCTGGAGCGGCTGACCGCGCAGAACGGGCGCCAGGTCGAGGCGCGGCTGTTCCAGGGCTCCTACAAGGGCGTCACCGACCTGGTGACGAAGTACGTCTGGCCGGCGCCGGCGCGCATCGTCACCCGCTGGTGCGCCGATGCCGGGATCACGCCCAACCAGGTGACCATGGCCAGCCTGGCGCTGGTGTTCGTGGCGCTGTGGCTGTTCTGGACGGGCCATTTCGGCTGGGGCCTGGTCGCCGCGTGGATCATGACCTTCCTCGACACGGTGGACGGCAAGCTGGCGCGGGTGACTCTGAACGCCTCGCCGTTCGGCAATGTGTTCGACCACGGCATCGACCTGATCCACCCGCCGTTCTGGTGGTGGGCCTGGCTGGTTGGGGTGCAGATGAGTTTCCATGCCCTGCCGGCGCAGTGCTTGCCCGGTCAGGTCCTGCCCACTCCGGAGTTGGTGCTGTGGGTGCTGGTAGGCGGCTATGTGGCCCAGCGTATCCTGGAGGGGATATTCCTCGCCGCCTTCAAGCTGGAGATGCACGCCTGGAGGCCGTTCGACAGCTTCTTCCGGCTGATCACCGCCCGCCGCAACCCGAACCTGATCCTGCTCACCCTGGCCAGCCTCGTCGGCCGGCCGGACATCGGCATCGTGGCCGTGGCGGTGTGGACCGCGCTCAGCCTTGTCGTGCATCTGCTCCAGTGCCTGCAGGCGGCGCTGACGCCGCGCGCCTCCCTGACATCCTGGCTGGCCCGCTGATGCGCGCGGCCGTCGTCCGCAATCCGCGCGCGCACGGCAACCGGGCCGGCAAGAGAGCGGACGCTCCATCCGGGGTCACGATCGCCGAGCCGATGACGCCGCAAGCCCTGGCGGCCGACCTGAAGCGGTTCGCCTCCGACAAGGTGGAGCTGCTGGTCATCGACGGCGGCGACGGCACGGTGCGCGAGGTGCTGACCGCCCTGCCGGCCGCGTTCAAACCGCTGCTGGCGGTGCTGGCCTCTGGCAAGACCAACATCCTGGCGTTCGATCTGGGTGTTCCCAGGTCCTGGACCTTGGGCGACGCCCTGGCGGCGGCGGATCGCCCCGAGCGGAGGATCGTCGAGCGCTCCCCGCTGCGCCTGCAGCGCGCCCGGGCGCAGCCGGTGGCCGGCTTCGTGTTCGGGACGGCGGGCTATGTGCGCGGCACGGCCTTGGCCGGCGACGCCCACAGGGCCAGGGTGTTCCAGAACGCGGCGGTGGCCCTGACCATTGGCCGGGCGGTGGCGCGGACGCTTGGCGGGTCGGGCGACTTGCGGAATGGCGAGCCCCTGACCCTCGCCATCGACGGCGGTCCGGCGCGGTCCGGCGCGCGGCTGGTGCTGATGGCCACAACCCTGGAGCGCCTACCATTTGGCATGCGCCCGTTCGGCCCCGCGCCGGGACTGAAGGTGCTGGACGTCGATGCCCCGCCACGCGCCCTGGCGGCCGCCGTGCCGAAACTGCTGTGGGGCGAGGACGAGGCCTGGCTGGCGGCGCGCGGCTACCGGCGCGGCCCGGCGGACGTGCTGACTGTCAGCCTGGACGGCGAGATCATCGTCGACGGCGAGACCTATCCCGGCGGGGACCTGACCATCACCGAGGGCCGGGCGTTGCGGTTCCTGGTCCCATGAACGCCGGCCTGACCCAGGCGGTGCGCGCCGAGCTGGCCCAGGCCGCGCCGCCCTTCGCGGTCGACTTCGCCATGGCCGTCGCCCGCCGCTTCGACGATCCGCTGGCGGTGTTGTTCTACGGCTCGATCCTGCGCACCGGCGACCGGGACGGGGTGCTGGATTTCTATGTGCTCACCGCCGCGCCGCCCAAGGGCCTGCGCGGCCTGCTGAGCCGCCTGCTGTGGCCCGACGTCAGCTACCTGGAGATCGCCGATGGCGAGAGGCCGCTGCGGGCCAAGGTCGCGGCCATGACTCTGGCGCAGTTCCAAGCGGCGGTGACCGGGGACGGCCTCGACACTACGGTCTGGACCCGCTTCGTCCAGCCCGCCGCCCTGGTCTGGAGCCGGGACGAGACTGTCCGCGACGCCGTGGAGGCGGCGGTTGCCCAGGCCGCCGTGACCGCCGCCCGCTTCGCCGCCGCCCTTGGCCCCGCGCGGGGCGAGCCATCGCAGTATTGGGACAGCCTGTTCCGCGAGACCTACGCCGCCGAGTTTCGGGTCGAGACCAGCGGGCGGGGCGGCACCCTGCTGGCCGCGGACCCTGCGCGCTACGACCGGCTACTGGCCCTGGCCTGGCGAGCGGCAGGGATCGAGGCCGGCCTTTCCGCCGCCGAACGGGCGCGCCTGCTTGCGGCCTGGCGGCTGCGGCGGGCCATGGGCCGGCCGCTGAACATCGCCCGGCTGATCAAGGCCGCCTTCACCTTCGACGGGGCGGCGCGTTACGCGGCGTGGAAGATCGAGCGCCATACCGGCGTGGCGGTGCCCCTGACGCCTTGGCGCGAGCGCCATCCGATCCTGGCGGCCCCGGGGGTGCTGTGGAGGCTGCGGCGCGCGCGCCGCAAAGGCCGAGCCTAGAACGCCCTGCGCAGCAGGTCCGGCAGTTCGGCGACGCTGGCGAGGATGTGGGTATGGGGCTCCCGCTCGAGCCGTTCCCGGCTGGCGGCGCCGGAAAAGACGCCCACCGCGCCGCGGACGCCCCCATTGGCGGCCGCCTGCAGATCGAGCGCCGTATCCCCGACCGCCACGACCTCCGCCACACCATCGACGTGGGCCGTCTCCATGGCGTGGAAGATCATGAAGGGAGACGGCCGGCCGTCGACCACGTCGTCGCTGGTCACCGTGGCGACGAAGCGTTCTTGCCAGCCGAGCTTGCTGAAAATCATTCCGCAAAGCTGACGGTCGAAGCCTGTGGTGGCCGCCAGGAGCAGGCCACGGCTCTGCATCTCGCGCAGGGCGTCCTCCGCGCCCGCGATCGGTCGGACGTCGGCGTAGGCCCTGTTCGCCCGGGCGGCGAAATCGGCGAAGATGGATTCGGTCAGCGCCGCCCGGTCCGCGCCTCGCGGCGTGCGCAGCTCGACGAAGCGCCGGATCAGCTCGCGCTTGGAAGCGCCGCGCCAGTCGGCGATCTCCGCCGCGGTCACGGTCACGCCGCCGGTGGCGAAGGCTCCCATCATCGCCTCCGGCACCTCTCCGTGGTCCTGGATCAGAGTGCCGCCGACATCGAGGATCACCAGCCGGATCTTGGGCGGGGCGGTCGCCGCACGCGCGCCCGCAATTGGCAGGACCGCGCCGGCGCCGAGCGCGGCCAGGGATTGCCGACGGGAAATTCCCCCTCGACCTATCGCCACTTCAGTCAGCCGCGCGCGCGCTGGCGGGCGCTGCCGCTGATCATCCCGAAGGTCTGGCCGACCTCGGCGAAGATCGCCAGCACCTGGTCGACCTGGGCGTCGGTGTGGGCGGCGCTGATGCTTGAGCGCAGCAGCGGGCGAGAATCCGGGGTCGCCGGCGGCAGGGCCAGGTTCAGATAGACCCCCGCGTCGAGCAGGGCGCGCCAGACCTTGATGGCCAGCGGCTGGTCGGCCACGGCCACGGCGACAATCGGGTTGCACTGTGGACCGACCTGGAAGCCGAGGTTCTTCAGGCCCTCGTACAGCCGCTGTGCATTGGAGGTGAGGCGGGCCCGCAGCTCGGGTTGGGTTTCCACCAGGTGCAGGGCCTGCAGGGTCGAGGCGACCACGCTGGGCGGCAGGGAGGCGGTGAACATGTAGGGACGGCAGACGACGCGCAGGACCTCGAAGCCCTCCATGTCGGAGACGCAGTAGCCGCCCACGGCGCCCAGGCTCTTGGAGAAGGTGCCGACGATGACGTCGACGTCGGCCTCGACGTCGAGGGCCTCGGCCAGGCCGCGGCCCTTTTCGCCCAGCACGCCGAGCGAATGGGCCTCGTCCACCAGCAGGTAGGCATCCATCTCGCGTTTGACGTCGACGAATTCCTTCAGCGGGGCGCCGTCGCCCAGCATGGAATAGATGCCCTCGGTGACGACCAGGCGCTTGCCCGGCGCGCCCTTCAGGCGCTCCAGCCGCTTGCGCAGGTCGTCTGGGTCGTTGTGGCGGAAGCGGATGACCTCGGCGTGGCCCAGGCGCGCGCCGTCATACAGGCTGGCGTGGCTGTCGGCGTCGAGGAACAGGTGGTCGCCGCGGCCGACCAGGGTCGACAGCAGGCCGAGGTTGGCCTGGTAGCCGGTGGTGAAGGTCATGGCGTGCTTGCGGCCGTAGAACCGGGCGATCGCCGCCTCCAGCTCCAGGTGGCCGTCGAAACTGCCGTTGGCGATGCGCGAGCCGGTGGTGCCGGTGCCGTGGGCGTGGACGGCGGCGCTGGAGGCCTCGATGCACGAGGGGTCGAAGGTCAGGCCCAGGTAGTTATTGGCCCCGAGCAGGATGGTCGGCTTGCCGTTGAGCACGCCTTCGCTGGGCGACAGCACCGCCTCGAAATGGACGTTGAACGGATCGGCGCCCGCGTCGCGGATCGTCTGGTAGGCTTGCCGGTAGGCTTCGTGTTTATCGAGCAGGCTCATCTCAGGTCCTCGCCCGCAATTCATTGATCAGGGCAGCCAGATCGCCCACGGTTTCGACGTCCGCGAGGCGATCCAGGGGTATTGAGAGCTCAAACACGTCTTCGAGCTCCATGACAATATTCATCAGAGTCAGGGAGTCGATGCCCAGGTCCTGGCCGATATTCGATTCAGCAGTCACGTCCACATTGCGCTGCATTACCTGCGTCGCAGTGCGGCCGATCAGCCGGACCGTCAAATCGGTCACGGATTCAATCTGGTCGTTCCTCAAGTCTTCCCCCAAAGCCCCGCCCCGGATTGCTCCAGGCGGACCACACAGTCACGGTAAGCCAAGCGCCGGGCTAGAGCCAATCCTGCGTTCTATACCAAGCGATCGTTTGTAAAAATCCAGACAACAGGTCGAATTGAGGCGCCGGTGCGCTCACTGCCTGTTCCGATGGCCGGACCCCCCAATCCACATGTGTCAGTTCTCTGACCTTCCCTAATGTAATCGCGGAGTTGCGTTTACGCCAGCGGGCGCCGAAACCACCTATTATGACGCCAGCATATAGGGCGGCGGCGGGCATGTGGACAAGGTGTGGACGACGGCCGAGCGCCGATGATGCGGTTTGCATCAATTCGCGCCACCCATAACCCTCAGGACGGGCGTCAGAGAGGGTTATGGAGCCCATTTTCCCCTCTTGGGCGATAGAAACCACCTGGGCCGCCGCGTCCTGAGCGTGGATCAGGGCCATCCGAGCCGACGGATCGAGCACCGGAAGGACCGGACTGGACGCTGCCAGGGCGAACAGGCGCAATGTTTCGCGGTCGCCGGGGCCATATACAGCCGGCGGACGCACGATCACGGCCCTGTCGCCCAGCAGGGCCCGCACGGCGTCTTCCCCTGCCCGTTTGCTGGCGGCGTAGGATGAAAGGTGCGGTTCGCGGGCGGCCAGGCTGGAAATCTGCAGGAAACGGGCGGCTGGCGCGACGGCGGCGGCCACGCGGCGGCTGCCCTCGACATTGACGTGCTCCAGGTCCTGCGCCCGCCCGCCGATCAGGCCGGCGGCGTGGACGACCACGTCGGCGCCGTCGCAGAGGCGGGCCAGGGCGCCATCGTCATTCAAGGAACCGGCGATCACCTGGGGCGTCAGGCCGGTCCAGAACGGGCTGGACGGGTCGCGGCGGGCCAGGATGCGGACGTTCCACCCGGCTTCGGCGAAGGCGCGAACAATGTGCTGGCCCAGGAAGCCCGTCGCGCCGGTCACCGCGGCGAGCGGCTGGCTCACGCCCTGGTCAGCTCCGGGTCGAAGGCGCCGGCCAGCCAGGCGGCGCGGGCCTTGGAGCGGCTGAGCTTGCCCGAGGAGGTGTGGGGCAGGGCGTGGGCCCCGACCAACAGGACCTCGGCCTCGGCGCCGTGGCGCTGGCGCAGGATGCGTCCGACCTCGGCCTCCAGGGCCGCCCGGGCCTCGGGATCGCGCTTGCGGGTCTGCACCAGCACGATCACCCGCTCCTCGCCGTCGCCCGGGACGGAAAAGGCGGCGACGTCGCCGCTGCGGACGGACTCGATCTCCGCCTCGCAGGTCCATTCCAAGTCCTGCGGCCAAAGGTTTCGGCCATTGATGATCATCAGGTCCTTGGAGCGGCCGGTCAGCACGATCTGGCCGCCGTCGAGGTAGCCGAGGTCGCCGGTGTTGAGCCAGCCGTCGGCCCCGAGGCTCTTGGCGGTCTCCTCCGGCTGGCCGTAGTAGCCCTGCATCAGGCTGTCGCCACGCACGAAGATCAGGCCCACCATGCGCTCGCCCGCCTTGGCCCCCGTGTCGGTGCGGACCTCGAGCTCCTGGCCCTGCAGCACCGGGCCGCAGCGGACGAAGCCGCGCGTGCGGTCGGACGGCCCACCGGCGACGGCGATTCCCTCCAGCTCCAGCTTGCCGATGTCGAGGGTGTCGACCTGCAGCCCGTCGCCCAGCGGCGCCATGGTGATGGCCAGGGTCGCCTCGGCCATGCCGTAGCTGGCCACATAGGCGGCGGGTGAGAAGCCGCAGGCTGCGAAGGTCTGGGCGAAATCGTGCAGCGGGCCGGTACGGATCATGTCCCCGCCAAGCCCGGCGATGCGCCAGCCCGAGAGGTCCAGCCCCTCGGCGCGGCCGGCCTCGGCGCGGCGGGCGCACAACTCGTAGCCGAAGGTCGGGCTGTAGGAGATGGTGGCGCCGTTGCGGCCGATCAGGTCGAGCCACAACAAGGGGCGCCGCACGAAGGCGTCGGTGGGCAGCAGGTCGACCGACATCTGGCAGGCCAGCGGGCTGAGCAGGAAACCGACCAGACCCATGTCGTGATAGAGCGGCAGCCAGGAGATCGCCCGGTCGTCGGCCTTCACCTGCAGGCCGTGGCGGATGATGGCCACGGCGTTGGCCATCAGGGCGCGGTGGGTGACCAGCACCCCGGCCGGAAAGCGGGTGCTGCCGGACGAGAACTGCAGGTAGCACGGGCTGTCGGCGGTGACGGCGGGCAGGTCGGCGTTTCCGCCGGCGGGCAGGTCGGCGACGGCGCCGGCGAAACGCAGGTTGGCGGCGGGCTTGAACCAGGCGGTGATCGCTTCCGGGCCGAGCAGGGTGGCGGCGCCGGCGGAATCCAGCATGCGGAGGATCTGGGCGACATAGGCGTCGCGCCCGCCCAGCGGCGCGGGCAAGGGCAGGGGCGCGGGGATCAGCCCGGCGTACTGGCAGGCGAAGAAGGCGCGGACGAAGTCGCCGCTGGTTTCGGCGATCAGCCCGACCGGGTCGCCCGGCGCAAGGCCCGACGCCAGCAGGCGCTGCGCCAGGGCGCGGGCGTCGTTGCACAGGCGGCTGTAGGGGATCGCCTCGGCGACCTCGCCCCGCATCGAGTAGACGTTGATCCCGGTGGCGCCGGTCGCAGCGAAATTCAGCGCCTCGTTAAGAGTCGCGAAGTCGGCGAACCGAACGGCGCGGTCCGCTACGGTGGGTACACCAGTCACTCGCCGTCCTTCGCCCGAACCGGGACGTTTGTGCAAGCGGCTTTATGCGATCCAAGCTGAAGCATGGTGTACATGCCCGCCGCCAGGGCCAGCATGGCGGCCAGCAGAGCCGCGCCCGCCCCGGTCAGGCCGAAGGTTCCGATTGCCCAGGGCAGGGCCGCCAGCAGGGCCAGCCCGACCACGATCCGCACCTTCACCACGTCGCCAGGGCGGCCGAGGGAGATCAGCATCGGCTCCAGCGGCAGGGCGCAGATGCCCACAGCGGCCGCCGCCATCTGCCAGACCATGATACCTGCCGCCGGGGCGAAATCGGGGCCCATGACCAGGGTCAGCAGCGGCCGGCCCGCCACGGTCGCCAGCAGAAGCACCGCGCCCACTCCGCCGCCGACCAGCCCGACCTGGGAGGCCAGGCGGCGCATGGCTTTTTCGCCGTCGGTGGCGCGCAGCCGCGCCAGTTCCGGATAGAGCGCCGGGATCAGCAGCCGCGCCGGCTTGGCCACGGCGTCGGCCACCTGGCGGCCGACGCGCCACAGGGCGGCGGGCGCCGGCCCGGCGATGGCCCCCACGGCCAGGGTCAGGGCGTGGGTGAAGGCGACCTCCAGGGTGCTGCCCAAGTTGGTGGCCCAGGCGAACTTCCAGGCGCCCGGCAGGCCGGCGCTGAGCGGCCCAAGCCAGCGGAAACCATGGGTCAGGCCCCGCTTGCGCATTTCGGCATGGGCGGCGGTAGCCAGGTAGGCGAAGGCCGCCACGGTGCCGGCGGCCCAGATCGCCAGGAAGGCCGGCAGGGAGGCTCCGGTGAGAAAGGCCAGGCCGCAGCCGGCCAGGCGCAGGGTCGAGCCGACCGGGGCCTGGGCGGCGATCAGGTCGAAGCGGTCGAACAATCGCAGCAGGCCGATCGGGGTCGAGGGGGTCATGACCAGGATCGACAGGCAGTAGAGGGCCGCGGGCCCGTTGCGGTTCATGTCCCAGCCCAGGCGCTCGCCGATCAGCAAGGCAAGGCAAATAGCGACCGCCGCCCCGGCCAGACTGCTGGCGATGTCGAGGAACAGGGTGAAGCGCAGCACCTGATGGAAGCCGGCCCTGTCGCCGGCCGCCAAGGGGCCCGCGCCATACTGCAGCACGGTCTGCCAGGCGTTGAACTTGACCACGTCGCCGACCAGCTGGGCGAAGGCGTTGATCAGCAGCAGGGCGCCGACGTCGGCCACCCCCAAGGCGCGGGCCGCCAGTGCCAGGTAAGCCAGGCTGATCAGGGCGTTGGCGGTGCGGCCGCCGACCAGGACGCCGGTGTTGGCCAGCACCCGACGCAGGATGGGGGGGGCGGCGGTCACGTTTATCGCTCCAGCCGGCGGACGATGGCCTCCGCGGCGCGCTCGGACGAGGGGCGGGCCTGAAGGTCGAAGGTTTCGGCCAGGCCGGCCTGCTGTTCGGCGCGGTAGTGGCGCGCATGGCCGGCGCGCGAAGCGTCGATGGCTTCCAGAACCTGTTCAGCCCGCTCGACCACCGGCCCGTAGCGCCAGGCGCGGTAGTCTTCGTCGCCCTGCCAGGCGACGCCGTGGGCGTTGATGAAGGCGCAGGGGCGGGGCGGGTGCAGGAATTCGTAGATCTGACTGCTGACGTCGCCCAGATAGACGTCGGCCTGGCGAGTGTAGGTCATGTCGATCATCGCCTGGCTGCCCAGATCGATATGCAGGTTGGGCGCATCCTGGAAGCGCTCCAAGCTTGCCCGATCGCCATGGCCGCCGTCGAACAGTCGCACGTGTGGGGCGAAGATCAGGTTGTAGCGGCCATCATTGGCGAAGGCCCGCAACACCGCCAGGCCCTGGCCCGGCCAGGAGCTCAAGGCCGGGTCGAAGTGCGGATTATACAGCACCGTGGGACGTTTGCGCGGAAACACCGCCGGATTCCGCGGCGGCAGGGCGTCGACGATGTCGAACTTGGGATAGCCGACGATGGCGCAGTTCTCAGGCTCCGTCAGTCCGCCTTCGACGATACGCCGGTAGAGTTTCGGCCCGGAGGCCATCACCAGATCGAACCGGCGCAGGCGCGGCTCGAACGGACCGCCCCGGTCGCCTGCGCCGTGCTGGGTGTATATAAGCAGCGGCTTATGCACTCCCAGGCTCCGCAGCAGGGCAGTGGTCCGCTCTGGTGTGACGATGGCATCGTATCCGGCGAGCGCCGCGGCGTTGGCCGCCAACATCGGCGCCTTGAGCGGGATCGACTCTCCGCGCGGGCGGATCGCGCGCAACCAGCCGGGGCCGAGCAGGCGCGACGGCGGCATCGGCGCACCCAGCCGTGCGCAGAGGTCGGCGATGTAGTTCAGCTGCGAGGGCGAGGTGGCGGCGATCTCCACCGCGTAGGCAGGCCAACCCTTGGCCATGGCCAGGGCAATCGGCAGGCTGTGCAGCACCTGGTGCGGCTGGGCGATGAAGAGGAAACAGATCCGGCGCCGAGCCGCCGGAGCCGGATCCGCCGTGTCAGCGGGCATTGAGACGGGCGCGGACGCCGCCCTTGAACACCACCCGGTCGCCTGAGTCGGTGATCGTATAGCTGTCGGAGCGCACGGCGCTGGCGGTGCGGGTGGCCTGGATGCCCTGGCCGGTGATGCGGCCAGTGGTGGTGTCGATCACCGAATTGTCGGCGACGAAGACGCTGCGCCCGTTCTGCTCGGTGCGCACGTCGCCGTCCAGCCGCAGGGTCAGGTCGTCCTGACGGAACACGCCGCGGTTGGCCACCGTGCGGGCAGCGGCCTCGTCGCCGCCGCTGACCGTGACCGCCGGGCGGTCGAGCCGCAGCACTTGCGGATCGGCGTCGTCGCGCACGCCGGCGGCGGCGGTGACCACATAGCGCTTGCCGTCCTTGCCTTCGCCGCGGAAGGCGGGATTGACCATGCGGACCGTGCCGTCCTTCACCCCGGGGGTCTTGGCGGTGACGAAGCGGAATTCGCGCCAGCCCACCTGCGCGGCGACCAGCACGACCACGGCGACGGCGGCAAGCGGCAGCAGGTAGCGTAGCCGCCGCACCCAGGTCAGCCGCGCCTTGCGGCGCTCGGCGGCGCCCAGCTGAACTTGGTCGGTAGCCACGTGAAGAAACGTCCGTCTGCGGCGCGGGCCGGGAGAGCAGAGCGAGTACTCGGAAAACGCCCTCAGGGCTAGCGCCGCCCATCCTTACGATTGCTGGCGCGGCCAGGAGGCCGCGGGCTTGGTCAGTGCTCGACCAGGCGGGTGTAGAGCCGCCAGCTGGCGTAGCCGAGCACCGGCAAGGCCACCACCAGCCCGGCGAACAGCGGGATGCAGGCGATGGTCAGCACCACGGCGATGGTCAGGCCCCAGGCGGCGACCGGGCCGGGGTTCCTGGCGCAGGCCCGCAAGGATGCCGCCACGGCGGTGAGGGCGTCGGCGCGGCGGTCGACCACCATCGGGAACGACACCAGGCTGACCACCAAGGTCACGGCGGCGAAGACGAAGCCGATCAGGCCGCCGGCGACGATCAGGGTCCAGCCCGCGGGGGTGGTCAGGGCGAGGCGGAACAGCTCCGCCGCCGAGGCGGGGGCGGCCGGTCCGACCGTGACGCTGTAGAGCGCCCAGGCGGCGGCGATCCAGGCCGAGAACAGCACCGCCAGCATCAGGCTGAGCGCCATCAGCGGATCGCGCGAGGCGCGGCGGAACGGATCGAGGAAGTGGCTCCAGCCCGCCTCCTCGCCGGCGTCGCGGCGGCGGGCCAGTTCGAAGAAGCCGGATGCCACCGCAGGCCCGAGGATCGCCAGGCCGGCCACCAGCGGGAACATGAGCGGCGCCAGGCTCTCGTTCAGCAATAGCAAACTGGCGAGGATGCCGCCCACCGGATAGACGAAGGCCAGGGCCAGGACGTCGCCGCGCATGTCCTTGAAATCGCGCCAGCCCTCAGCCAGCGCCCAGCGCAGGTCGGCGGCGGAAATCCGGCGCACCGCCGGGGCGGTGTCGAAGAAAACGCGTTCGGAAAACAGAGCGACCATGTCTCACCTCTCATCTTGAGAGGCGGCGTGTCGTCATCGGTCCGGCGGCCGCCGGGAGTTGAAGCTCTTGTCGGCCGCTGGTGGCGCCGCGCTACCTCTCACACGAAAGATAATACGCGCCGCCGACGCCTGACCCCTCATGATAAAAAATAGCGGCGGAAACGTGCCCGCGGCGAAGGGGAACGCCTGACCGGATCGTATGATCGGGCGGGACCGATGTCCCTTTTAGTTTCCTCCCTACGACTTGCCCCGCCCGGTTCGCCGCGCGGGGCTTTTTCGTCTTCAGGAGGCGGCGTGGCCTTCCAGGGACTCGATGATCTCACCGGCCTCGGCGAAGCCGGTGTTGGCGGCCGGCACCCCGGCGTAGATCGCCGTCTGCATCAGCACTTCCTTCAGGTCGTCCTTGCTGAAGCCGCCCTGCTGCAGTCCGGCGCGCACGTGCAGGCCGTATTCCTCCCAGCGGCCGAGCGCGGCGGTGATGGCGATCACCAGCAGGCGGCGCGTGCGGTGATCGAGCCCCGGCCGGGTCCAGATTTCGCCCCAGGCGATCTGGGTGATCATCGACTGGAATTCGCTGTTGAATGGCGTGCGCTTGGCCAGCGCCTTGTCGACCCAGGCGTCGCCCAGCACCTGGCGGCGGACCTTGAGCCCATTCTGGTACAGAAGCTCCTTGGCGGCGCGGATATCGCCGCCCGACAGGCTGTCGTAGAAATTGATCACGGCCGCGGCGAAGGCTTCCGGCGCGTCGAGCGAGGCCAGGTGTCCGCCGTCGACCACCGTGGTGCTGGCGCCGGCGATCTCGGCGACGATGCGGTCGCCGTGGCCCTGCATCGGCGTGGCGACATCCTTGGCGCCGGCCAGCACCAGCGTCGGCGCCCTGATCGCTCCCAAGGTTCCGGCCAGCGCCATGTCGCGGATGGCCGCCGAACAGCCGGCGTAACCCTGCGGCGCCATGCCGCCCAGGGCGGCCGCCGTCGTGCCGACCACCTCGGGACGGGCGGCACGGAATTCCGGCGTGAAGAACCGTTGCAGCGCCGGCTCGACAAGGCCGCCCATGCCGTTCTTGCGCACCAGATCGATGCGGGCCTGCCAGATTTTTGGATCCATGGCCGGCGAGGTGCAGGCCAGCACCACGGCCTCGACGCGCTGCGGCGCCGCCTTGGCGATCGTCATGGCCATCATGCCGCCAAGCGACAGGCCGCAGATCACCGCCTTCTCCACGCCCGCCGCGTCCATCACCGCCAGAGCGTCCTGCGCGAGCAGGTCGAGGCTGTAGTCGCCGTCCGGCGCGTCGGAGGCGCCGTGGCCGCGCGTGTCCATGCGCAGCAGGCGGAAGCGCGTCTTAAGCTGCGGAGCCGCGAGGTCCCACAGACCGTTGTCGGTGCCGATCGAATTAAGCAGCAGCAGCACCGGTCTGGCCGGATCGCCGTCCAGCCGCCAGTAGATGCGAACGCCGCTATTAGTCGCGAAGGCCATCCTAGCCCCTTCCGTGAATTTCGAGCGCGGAGGCGACCAGGGCGGCGCTCTCGCCTAGATCGTCGCCGACATCGGCGGCCGCCAAGTTGGCGGCCATGACCTCGGGATAGAGTTCCAGCTCCTCGATCACCGGCGTCAACAGCGCGACGGCGCCGTGGGTCAGTTCGAACAGCTCGGCCAGCACTGGGCCCTCGATCTGCCAGCCGCCCATGCCGCGCTCGTGCTCCTGCGGCAGGGCGGTGAGGATGGAGGCCGCCAGGCCCGGCGTGCGCAGGGCGGCGGACAGCACGACCTGGCAGCTGGTGGCGTTGCGCTTGTGCGGCATGGCCGATGATCCGCCGCGGCCCTCCTGGCGCGGCTCGGCCGCCTCGCCGACCTCGCTCTGGGCCATCAGGGCGATGTCTTTGGCGATTTTGGCCAGGCTACCGGCGGTAATGGCCAGGGCCGAGGCCAGGCCGGCCACGGCGTCGCGCCGGGTGTGCCAGGGCAGGGCGGCGCCAAGGCCGAGCGACTTCGCCAGCCGCATCCCGATCGCCGCGCCCTTGCCCTTAAGATCGGCGCGCGTGCCCGCGGCCCCGCCGAATTCGATGACCAGGGCGTCTTGTCCTTCGCGGGTCAGCCGCGCGCGGGCGGCGTCGACAGCCAGCATCCACTGCGCCACCTTGAGGCCGAAGCTGATCGGCCGCGCCGCCTGCATCAAGGTGCGGCCGAGCATCGGGGTCTGCGCGTGCGTCCTGGCCAGGGCCGCCAGAGCTGCCGACATGCGCGCCAGGTCGGTCTCAATCAGGGCCAGGCCCTGCTTGGCCTGCAGGATCATGACGGTATCGGAGACGTCCTGGCTGGTGGCGCCCACGTGCGCCGACTTTCCCGCCGCGCCCGCCTGGGCGCGCAGGTGTTTGACCAGCGGGATCGTCAAGGTGCCGGTGAAGGCGGCCTCCTCCGCCAGCTCGGCGGCGGAGACGGGGTAGGCCGCGCAGGCGGCGGCGATCTGCTTGGCGTCATCCGCCGAGATAACGCCCTCGGCGGCGCTCGCCTCGGCCAGAGCCGCCTCGAAGGCCAGGGCCGCGCGCAGGGTCGCGTCGTCGTCGAACACCGCCAGCATCTGAGCGCTCGAACTGGCGCGGTCCCGGATCAGCGACGGCATCGGCGATTTCCCCTAGAGCCTTCCAGGTTCAGATGAATCTGAACCTGGAAGGCTCTAGATTCCATAGTTTTGGAGCATGTTCGAGGGGCGAGCCGCCTACAGTTCGCCTAACATGCTCTAGATGTCGAAGAACGCCGTCTCGTTGTCGCCGCGCAGGACGATGTCCATTCGCCAGGAGTCGCCCTCGTCGCGGCGGGCGATGATGGTGTCGCGCCGTTCGGCCGGCACGGCGTTCAGCACGATGTCCTGGTCGTTGCCCTCGCCGCCGTCGAAGTACATCCGCGTCGCCAGGCGCTTGAGCATGCCGCGGCCGAACACGCTGATGGCGATGTGCGCCGCCTGAAGGCCGCCGTCGGGGCTGGGCACACGGCCCGGCATAATGGTCCGGAAGCGGTAGAAGCCCTCGGCGCTGGTGGCGCAGCGGCCGTAGCCGGGGAAGCCGTCGTGGTTGGACTTGGCCCAGCGCGGGTCGCCGGTGGTGTTGTAGATGCCGGCGGCGTCGGCCTGCCAGATCTCGATCAGGCAGTCGGGCACCGGCGTTCCGGCGCCGTCGGTGACCAGTCCGAAGATCTCGATCACGTCGCCGATCACCGCCTCGCGCGCGGTGGAGACGTTCAGCTTGTAGTTCTCGGCCGGGAACAGGTCGGTGCGGGCCCCCATCTCTGAGACGCCGACCAGGTCGGCGCAGCCCTTCCAGGGCAGGCCGTAGTGGAAGTAGGGGCCAACCGTCTGCGAGGGGGTCTGGCCGAAGATTTCCGGGCTCTGGTTATCGACCATGTCAGTGGTGGTCCTTGTCGTGATCGTCTTCGAAGGGGGTGGCTTCCCGACCGCGCAGGACCACGTCGAAAAGATAGCCCAGGCCGTAGTTGGGCTCGGTGGTTTCGATGTCGAACCGTGACACCATGCGCTGCCGGTAGGGCATGGGCACGGCATTGGCGATCGGGTCGATCTCGATCAGGGGATCATCGGGGAAATACATCTGCGTCACCAGCCGGCTGGCGAAGGATGGCCCCATCAGCGACAGGTGGATGTGGCCCGGGCGCCAGGCGTTGTAGTGGTTGCCCCACGGGTAACAGCCGGGCCGGATGGTGACATAGCGATAGCGGCCTTGCGCGTCGGTGATGACGCGGCCGGCGCCGGTGAAGTTGGGGTCGTGCGGCGCGTCCCAGCTGTCGTCGATGTGGATGTAGCGGCCGGCGGCGTTGGCCTGCCAGATTTCCATCACCGTGTTGGGCGCCGGGCGGCCGTCCTCGTCCAGCACGCGGCCGGAGACGATGATGCGCTGGCCTTGCGGCATGCCGGCGTGCTGGGTGGTCAGGTCGGCCATGGCGCCGCCCATCAGGCCTTCCCAGCCGTCGGTGGGGCCGGTGACCTCGGTCAGGGTGGTCGGCGTCCTGATCAGGGGCTTGGACGGCGCCCGCAGGCGGGTGCTCTGATACCCCTCGGAATAGGACGGCGGCGCGCCGGCGTCCTCGTGTTTGAAGCCGACAAGGCGGGTCATGGTGCGGTCTCCGGAACTCTTATCTGCGCCGGCGGCAGATAGGCCCCGGCGCGGTCGATACTAGGCGGCTGCCATCGCCGCGTTTTGCGAAAGATCAAGGCGGGCGGCTATTTCCCCATGGCCTTGGCGTACCACAGATCCCAGTTCTTATTGACCAGGCCGTCGTTCTGCGGCGAGATTTTCGCCGCTTCCGCCTCGTTCAGATAGGTCACCGGACCCATCTTCATGGCCTCCGCCTGGATGCGGGCGTTCACCTCAGTATAGACGGCGTGCATCACGGCGGTGCGGACGTTGTCGCCGACGGCGACGAAGCCGTGGCCGCGGATCAGGGCCACGGTGTGCTTGCCCAGCTTCGCCGCGAGGGCTTTGCCCAGCGCCGGGGTGCGGATCAGCATGTCGGTATCGTTTCCAAATCCCTCGCGGATCTCGAACACAGGTGCGCCGGCGCCGAGGAAGCTGCCCATGTGATAGGTCGGCCGCAATGGCGACTGCTTTGTGATGCTGAAGGCGATCACACCGGGGGAGTGGCTGTGCACCACCGACATCACGTCGGGCCGGGCGCGGTAGATCTCAGCGTGGATCGAGCGTTCCAGATAGGGCATCGGCCCGCCGGGGATGACCGGCTCGCCGTCCAGGTCGTGCTCCAGCAGGTCGGCGGGGGTGACCAGGCCCGGGGCCATGCTGCGCGACAGCAGGAAGCGCTCGGGGTTCTTGTCGTGGCGGGCGCTGACGTGGCCGAAGCCGTCGACCACGCCCTGGTCGGCCAGGATGTGGTTGGCGCCGACCAGGTCGGAGATCAGCTGCGGGCTGGCCGGGCCGGCGCTGGCCCGCCCCTGGGCGAAGGCGGGACCGGCGACAGCCGCCGTCGCCAGGCCGGCCAGGACCTGCCGGCGCGCCAGGCGCTGTTGGTCGGTGAAGCGGTCATCCATCATCGCACCGGTTCCTCGTTTCAGATCTTTACCGTCTCGAGGGTCGAGGGGTGAAAGAGTTCCTCCACCGCCAGACGCCGGGGCGAGAGGCCCTGATCGTGGTGATGCCCCAAAAAGGCCTCCAGCGTCGGCCGGTTGGCGTCGGCGCCGAAGGACCAGAAGTCGTCGCCCAGAAGGGCGCGGGCGGCTTTGAGCTGCTCTTCGGCGAAGGGCAGGGTGATCTTGGTGGCCGAGGTGTCGGCGAGCTTGGCCAGGGCCACGCTCTTGCTGCGCGAGAAGGCCTTGAACACCGCCGCCGGCAGCCACGGGTGCTGTTCGACGATGGTCTTGCGCAGGCCCAGCACATGCATGATCGGGAACACCGAGGTGCGCTGGTAATATTCCTTCGCCGCCGCGGTGGGATCGGGGAACAGCCAGCCGATGTTCGGCTCGCCGCGTTCGAAGCAGGACGGCGCGCGGGGCGAGACGATGGCGTCGATCTCGCCCGCCGCCAGCATGGCCGACAGGGTCTGGGTCGGGCCGATGTTTTCAATTCTGACATCGGCGGGTAGGTTGAGGGCGATCTTCTCCACCCGGCCCGACTGCTCGATGCCGCCGCGCAGCCACTGCACGTCCGACGGCTGGACGCCGTGCTCGGCCAGGATGGCGCGGGCCCAGACGCAGGCGGTGAGCTGGTATTCCGGCAGGCCGATGCGCTTGCCGATCAGGTCGTTCGGCGTCTTGATGCGGTCGGTGCGCACCGTGATGGCGGTGTGCCGGAACGCCCGCGAGGGAAAGGCCGGCACGGCGACATAGGGACAATCGCCGCGCGCTGTCTTCACCGTGTAGCTGGAGAGCGACAGTTCGCAGATGTCGAACTCCGCGTTGCGAAGTGCGCGGAAGAAGATTTCCTCCGGCTCAAGCAGCATGAACACCGGGTCGACGCCGTCGATCTGGACGGCGCCGTCCACCAGCGGCCGGTGGCGGTCGTAGTCGCCGACGGCGACGGAGAGCGAGAGTTTCGACATCTGTCTTAGGCGCAGTTCTTACTTCTTGATGTTGGTGACCCAGAGTTCCCACTGTCGGGCGACGCGCTCGGTGCGCATCACCTCGAACTCGTTCATGCCCAGCGGCGTGCCCAGTTCCAGCGCTTCGTTCTCGATGTTGGCGCTGATCTGGGTATAGACGGCCTTGAACACCACATCGCGGATGTTCTCGCCGGCGGCGGTGAAGCCGTGGCCGCGCATCAGCACGATCGACTCCTTGCCAAGAGTCTTGGCCAGGGCCGCGCCCGAGGTCGGGGTGATCACCAGCATGCCGTTGCGGGGGCCTTCCACGTCCTCGAGGTCGAACTTCGGCGCGCCCTTCGTTCCCAGGAAGTAACCCACGTGCACCAGGGCTTTCAGCGGCACGTCGGCGACGGTGAAGGGCAGCACTTCATAGGAGTGGCTGTGCGCCACGGCCTGCACGTCGGGACGGGCGCGGAAGATTTCGCCGTGGATGTAGCGCTCGTTGTAAAGCTCGCGGTTGGTCCCACCGACCGGCTGGCTGTTCTCGTCGAACTCCAGGATGTCCTCGCGGCTGACGATCGCCGGCGCGCGCGAGCGGGCCATGTAGAAGTGCTTGGGGTTTTTCAGCGAGCGGACGCTGATGTGGCCGAAGCCGTCGAGCACCCCATGCTGGGCCAGGATGCGGTTGGCCGTGACCAAGTCGGCGATACGCTGCTCGTCGCTGTCTGGCGGCACGGGCGCGGGGCCGACCAGGACCGGGGCGGCGGGGGCTTGCGCCATCGCGGGGGCGACGGCGGCGGTCAGCAGGGCCGCCGCGCAGGCGGCGAGACGGCTGTATTTGGTGAAGGCGTTTGCCATTGTGTTGTTTCCCAAATTTGTGGCGGCGGCCGCGGCCCGGATCGCCGGGCGGCGCCGCGGGTTCATTGGTTCGCTACTTGCCGGCCTGCTCGAGTTCGGTGACCCACAGCTCCCACTGGCGTTCGGTACGGCCCTGACGCAGCACTTCGTACTGGTTCAGGTACTTGACCGTGCCGCGGCCCTTGTCGAGCCGCAGGGCCTTGGTCTCAACCTGGGCGTTGATGCGGGTGTAGATCGCCTTGAACACCGAGTCGCGGATCGAGGTGCCGGCCACCGCCATGCCGTGGCCGCGCAGCAGCGCCACCCAACGGTTGCCCAGCACACGCGCCAGGGCCGAGCCGGTGGTGGTGTTCTGCACGAGCATGCGGTTGTCGGCGCCGGAGACGGTGGCCAAGTCGAACACCGGCGCGCCCTCGGTGCCGAGGAAGTTGGCGACGTGGATCACCGCCTTCAGCGGCGCCTTGGTCACGGTGTAGGGCAGGACGACGTAGGTGTGGCTGTGGATCACCGACTGCACGTCCGGGCGGACGCGGTAGATCTCGCCGTGGATGAAGCGCTCGCTGTACAGCTCGCTGCCCTTCTGGTCGATCGGAACGCCGTTCTCGTCGAATTCGAGGATGTCCTCTTTGGTGACCAGGCCCGGGGCGCGCGAGCGGGCCATGAAGTAGTGCTTGGGGTTGCTCACCGAGCGGGCGCTGATGTGACCGAAGCCGTCCAGCACGCCCTGGGCGTCGAGGATGTGGTTGGCGACCACCAGGTCGGCGATGCGGGTCGCATCGGTGTTCGGCGGCAGAATCCGCTCGCGGTCCGGCGGCAGGGGGGCGGGCGCCTGGACCTGCGCCGAGGCGGGCAGGACCCCCAGCAGGATCAAGGCCGCGGCGGAAATCGCCAGGCGGCCGCTCAGTTGGAGCTTGTTTCGCATTATGTCCGTCCCCATTCCCAGTTCTTGTGCTGGCAGGCCCGGGCGCGGGCCCAGGTTGAAAAATCCAGGCGCTGTACGAGCCTGACGCTCGCTACAACCCCGGAGTGGCTAATACAAGGCGATCCCATTTTAGAGGCCCCGGGCGCGAAGTTGCGCGTCGAGCCGCGGATAGACGCGGCGGGCATTGCCCTCGAAAATCTTGTGCTTGTCCGCGTCGCTGATGGCGAGCGCGTCGATGTAGCGCTTGGTGTCGTCGAAGTACTGGCCGGTGGTGGGGTCGATGCCGCGCACGGCGCCGACCATCTCCGAGCCGAACAGGATGTTGTCGATGTCGATCACCTCAGTGAGCAGGTTGATACCCGGCTGGTGATAGACGCAGGTGTCGAAGAACACGTTTTTCATCACGTGCCCGCGCAGATCCGGCTTCTTCAGCATGTCGGCCAGGCCCCGGTAGCGGCCCCAGTGATAGGGCACCGCGCCGCCGCCGTGCGGGATGATGAAGCGCAGGGTCGGGAAGTCGGCGAAGAGATCGCCCGACAGGAATTGCATGAAGGCCGTGGTGTCGGCGTTGATGTAGTGCGCGCCGGTGGCGTGGAAGTTGTGGTTGCACGATCCCGAGACGTGGACCATCGCCGGCACGTCCAGCTCGACCATCTTCTCGTAGAATGGATACCAGGCCTTGTCGGTGAGCGGCGCCGAGGTCCAGTGTCCGCCGGACGGGTCCGGATTGAGGTTGCAGCCGACGAAGCCGTATTCCAGCACGCAGCGTTCCAGCTCGGCGATCGAATTGGCGATGGAGACGCCCGGCGACTGCGGGAGTTGGGCGACGCCGATGAAGATTTCGGGATAGAGCTCCACCACCCGCTTGATCAGGTCGTTGCAGCGGCGGGTCCATTCCTGGCTGACGCCTTCGTCGCCGATGTGGTGGGCCATGGTTGAGGCGCGCGGCGAGAAGATCGTCATGTCCGCGCCGCGCTCCTTCAGCAGGCGCAGCTGATTGGACTCGATGGTTTCGCGGATTTCGTCGTCGGAAATCGTCGGATAGGGCGGGGCGGCCACGCCGGCCTTGAAAGCGGCGACCTGGGCGTCGCGCCAATCGTCGTGCGCATTGGGCGCTGTGGTGTAGTGGCCGTGGCAATCGATAATCATGGGTGCTGGTCTTCTATACTGTCTGTCACGCACGCGCGCGGGCGTCGGCCAAGGATGCGTTTATCGCATCAATTGATGATTGCGTGCGGTTTTGGCCGCTGTCGCCATAAGATTGGCTTCTCGACCTCGCGGAGAGTCTGTAGTCAGTCCTCATGAGTTCATCAGTACCCAAAATTGCTTTCATCGGCTTCGGCGAGGCGGCCCAGGCCTTCGTTTCCGGTTGGGGCGACAAGCCGCCCGGTCCGATCTCGGCCTTCGACATCAAGACCAACACCGATGCCTCGCGCGTGGCCAAGCTGGCCGACTACGCCGCTTGCCGGGTGCGCGGCGACAACACCCTGGCGGACGCGCTGCAGGACGCCGACATCGTGTTCTCGGTCGTCACCGCCGGCAACGCTCAGGCCGCGGCCAGCCAGGCCGCCGGCCTGTTCCCGCGCGGCGCGCTGTTCTTCGACATGAACAGTGTTGTTCCCGACACAAAACGGGCCAACGCCAAGGCCATCGAGGCCGCGGGCGGACGCTACGTCGACGTCGGCGTCATGGCGCCGGTCTATCCGGCGCAGTTGAGAGTACCGATGCTGCTGGCCGGTCCGCACGCGGCGCAGGCCACGGAGACCATGAGGTCGATTGGCTTCAACACGCGCTGTGTCGGCGACGACGTCGGCAAGGCGGCGGCGGTGAAGATCATCCGCAGCATCATGGTCAAGGGCATGGAAGCGGTGACCGCCGAATGCGTGCTGGCGGCCTTCGCGGCCGGCGTCGAGGACGAGGTGATGGCCTCGCTCACCGCCACCTGGTCCAACGCTGCCATGCCAGAGCGGGCCGACTACAACCTCGACCGGATGATGGTGCATGGCCGCCGCCGGGCGGAGGAGATGCGCGCCGCCACCGAGATGGCCAAGAGCCTGGGCCTGGGCGGCGGGATGTCGGCCTCCACTGCGCATTGGCAGGATCGCATCGGCGAACTGGAGCTGCCCGCGGACGGAGACCTGCGGGACAAGGTCGCCGCGATCCTGAGCGCGTTCCAGCGGGGCGGCTGAACGCTTCACGAGGCCAGGCCGCGCGGGCCGGGCCAGCCGGCCCACACCTCGTCCAGCGACAGCGGCCGCGGCAGCAGGCCCTGGCTGTCCGAATAGCGCACCGCCAGGTCGATCGCCGCGCCGAGGTCTCCGACCACGTCCGTCCCCAGACTCGCGCCCTTGGTCCGGAACCAGTCGAGGACGGCAGGTCCGAAGGCCGGATCGGCCTCGATCCGGTCCTGGCGGGCCACCATCATGTGGTTGACCGGGGTGAAGCCGTGCACATCGCGAAACGTCTTGGCCGAACCTTCCGGGTCGGCGAACACCTGGCGGATTCCGGGATCGTCCGGCACGTCGGCGCCGACGATGACCGCGTCGACCGACCCGTCTTTCAACATGGCCATCAGATCGGCGTCCGGCTCGGCCCGGCGGGCCCACGGCGGGTCCTGGTAGCCGGCGACATGGGCGTCCTCGAAGGTGACCCAGTCGATGTCCTTGGTGGCGACCCCGTGGAACTCCTCGAGCACGCCGCGCAGCCAGACGCCGGTGGTCTGGCTGTAGGCGCGCACGCCGATGACGCGGCCGGCCAGATCTTCCGGCCCCTTTATGCTGGTGTCGTCCGAGCGGCAGAGCAGAGCGCCCTGCTGGGCGCGGGCGGCGGTGACGATCGGCAGCAGCACCAGGGGGACGCCCTGGGCCTTGGCCATGAGGAAGGTGACGATGGCCAGTTCGGCGACATCGAACTTGAGCTCGCGCACCGTGGGCTTGAACGCGCGGTTGATCGGCTTGATGTCGGCGAACTGCGGCGACAGGCCGGTCGGCGGCGAGCCGGCGATGAGCCCGCGCGTGTGCGGATATTCCCCCAATGCAATCGAGAAGGGGGCTATGGAAAACGGGGCCACGTTCAGCCTTCGGCCTGAACGTAGGTGAGGCCCTTGCGCGCCAGCCGCTCGCGCATGCCGTAAATGTCCAGCCCCAGTTCCCCGGCGCTGAGCCGGGCGCGGGTGGCCGCTTCCTTGCGTTCGCGGGCGTCGGTCAGGGCCAACACCTCGGACGCCTTGAGCCGCTCGACCACAACCACCCCGTCGTCGTCGGCGACGATCAGGTCGCCCGGATGAACCAGCTGGCCGGCGCAGACGATCGGCGTGTTCACGTCGCCCAGCGTCTCCTTCACCGTGCCCTGGGCGTTGACCGCCCTGGACCAGACCGGAAAGCCCATTTCCTGCAGGGTGGCGATGTCGCGCACCCCGGCGTCGATGATCAGGCCGCGCACGCCGCGCGACATCAGGGAGGCGGCCAGCAGATCGCCGAAATAGCCGGCGTCGCTGGGAGATGTGGGGGCCACGACCAGGATGTCGCCGGGGCGGCACTGCTCGACGGCGACATGGATCATCCAGTTGTCGCAGGGCGGGATCGACACGGTCACCGCGGCTCCGGCGATCTTGGCCCCCGGGTAGATCGGCCGCATGTGGGCGGCCAGCAGGCCGACCCGGCCCTGGGCCTCATGCACCGTGGCCACGCCGTAGGGCTGATAGGCGTCGGCGGTCTCGACCGGAACGCGCGGCGGATCGACGAACACCTTCATGCCGAGGCCCCGTGGCCAAGGACCGTCTCGCCTGGGAATCTCACGCGCAGCCCCCTTTCGCCGTTTTGACGGCATTTTATACCTTGAGCGCATTTTAGATATCCAGGCCGCCGACGCCTATCGTTTGTCTTGCGGCTTGTATCATCCCTGGTTATGGCTCCCCCGCGGCCGGGGGGCCATGCGAGGCGGTGCGTGAACCTTCATCTTGATCAGCGGCTGCGCCTGCAACTGCTCCGGGTCGTCAACGCGCTGGACACGCACGGCAGCCTGCTCAAGGCCTCCGCCGCCCTTGGCGTCAGCCAGCCGGCCCTCACCAAAAGCCTGAAAGATATAGAGAGCATCACCGGGCTGCGCCTGTTCGAGCGCCATGCGCGCGGGGTGCGCGCCACCTCCGCGGGCCAGGTGATGGTCCGCGCCAGCCACCGCATCCTGGCCGAACTGCACCGGACCGAGGAGGAGCTGGCCTCGATCGACAAGCCGGACAGCGACCTGGCGGCCCTGGGTGCGCTGCCGGTGGCTGCGGCGGGGATCATGCCCGCGGCCCTGGCCCTGCTGCGCCAGCGGCAGCCCAACACCAAGGTGCGGCTCGAACAGGGCAGCACCGCCCAGCTGCTGCCCCTGCTGGCGGCCGGCCAGATCGATCTGATCGTCGGCCGCATCTACGACCCGATGGCCCCGGATGACTTCGAGCGCGAGCCCCTTTGGCTCGAGCCCATGGCCCTGATCGGACGGTACGACCATCCGATCTTCGCCCTGCCGGCCATCACCCGCGCCGACATCAACCGCTACGACCTGGCCCTGCCCAACGTCAGCCAGCGCATCGGCATGGAGATCGAGCACATCGTCGTCCAGCTGGCGCAGGACGTGCGGCCGGTGTTCCGGTCCAGCTCCCACGGCTTCATCCGCGAGACCCTGCTTTCGTCCGACACCCTGTCGATCATGCCGTCCCTTCTGGTGCTGGGCGACCTGCACCGCGGCTACCTGCGCGGCGCGCCGATCCCGGTCCCGACCCAGCCGCGGCGGGCCGGGATTACCTACCGCAAGGGGCGGCCGCTGCCGGCGGCGGCCCTGGCCTTCGCCGACGCCCTGCGCACCTATATCCGCGAAATCGAGGACCAGGGGCTGGTGACTATAACCGAGCGTGATACGCAGCCGGGCGTGGCCTGACCGGAAAGCTCGGGGCCTGCGATTTCTGGCTTATAACGCCGCCTGATAGGGCCGGACGGCAAAACCGATAGGACAAACCCGGCGCCGCAAGCCATAGTCCAGGCTGGACCACCAGTGTAGAAAGCGGCGGCGTTCAGGCCGGACGCAGGGCCGAAAGATCCTGCAGGCCGCGTTGAGGGGGAAAACGATCCATGGCCAGTGCAACCGGCGACGCGTCTTCGGCGCCGCGAACCTCCATCATCACCGTGGCGCTCTGCTACATGGTCGCCGTTTTCGAAGGCATCGACCTGCAGGCCGCCGGCGTGGCCGCGCCGCGCCTGGGTCCGGCCTTCGGCATGACCCCGGAGCAGCTGGGCTGGTTCTTCTCCTCCAGCACTTTCGGCCTGATGCTCGGCGCCGCGATCGGCGGCCGGTTATCGGATCGTTTCGGGCGCAAGGCGGTGCTGATCTGCGCGGTGGGGGTCTTTGGCGCCCTGTCGCTGCTGACCGCCCTGGCGCCCAACGTCGAGGGGCTGCTGATCGCCCGCTTCCTGACCGGGGTCGGCCTCGGCGGCGCCCTGCCCAACCTGGTGGCCCTGGTGGCCGAGAACACCGCCCCGTCGCAGAAGAACCGCTCGGTCGGCCTGCTGTACGCCGGCCTGCCCACCGGCGGCGCCGTGGTCAGCCTGATCAGCCTGGCCGGCGGGGCCGAGGACTGGCGCATGGTGTTCATTGTCGGCGGCCTCGCGCCGCTGATCGCCATTCCGCTGCTGATGTGGATCCTGCCGGATTCGCGTAGCCAGGCCGCCGTTCGCCAGGAGGTCGAGCGCAAGCAGGGCTTCGTCCAGGCGCTGTTCCGCGAGAACCGCGCCCTGCGCAGCGTGCTGCTGTGGATATCGTTCTTCCTGTCGCTGCTGACCATGTACCTGCTGCTCAACTGGCTGCCGACCCTGCTGATAGGCCGGGGCCTGAGCCGGCCGGAGGCCTCGTTGGTGCAGGTCTCGTTCAACGTCCTGGGGGCCATGGCCAGCTTCGCCACCGGCTACGCCATGGACAAGTGGTCGCTGCCACGCGTGATCGTGGTCTGTTTCGTCGCCTCGGCGCTGGCGCTCGCCCTGCTGGCCGGAGCCCCGGCGGAACTGGCGATCTCCATGGCTGTGGGCGGGCTTGTCGGCATCGCCATGTCGGGCACCCAGGCCCTGCTCTACGCCATCGCCCCGGCCAATTACCCCACCGAGGTGCGCGGCACCGGCGTCGGCTCCGCCGTGGCCATCGGCCGCCTGGGCTCGGCGGTCGGTCCGCTGCTGGCCGGGGTGCTGCTCGGCTCGGGCGGCTCGCCCGCCGAGGTGCTGGGCGTGCTGATCCCGATCATCCTCGTGGCGGGCGCCGCCGCCTTGGTGCTGAGCCTGCTCAAGAAGGGCGCGACCGCAAGCTCCTGATGGCGCGCCGCCCCTACCGCCGCCGCATGTATCGGACCGCGCCGTGATCGAGGCCCTGCTGGCCAGGATGGTCAAGGTCGGCGACCTGACCGTGCGCCTGCCGGGCGGGCGGGAGAAGCGCGTCGGCGACGGGACCGGAACCCCGGTGGTCATGCGCCTGACGGGGCGCGGCCTGCGCCGGCTGGTCGCCAACCCGAGCCTTGGGCTCGGCGAGGCCTATATGGACCAGGATCTGGTGTTCGAGCGGGGGACCCTGTGGGACCTGCTGGAGATCGTCGGCCGGAGCGGCGGCCGCGCGCCCAAGGGCCGCGCCTCCTGGCACAAGCGCCTGCGGAAGGCGGTCAAGCGCAAGCTGCAGCAGATCAACGGCCGCGCCGCCGCCCGCCGCAACGTCAGCCATCACTACGACCTGTCGAACGAGCTGTACCGGCGCTTCCTCGACGCCGACATGCAGTATTCCTGCGCCTATTTTTCCAAGCCCGGCATGACGCTCGATCAGGCGCAGGCGGCGAAGAAGGCGCACATCGCCGCCAAGTTGAGGATCACGCCCGGCATGACCGTGCTGGACATCGGCTCCGGCTGGGGCGGCATGGCCATGACCCTGGCCAAGGACCACGGGGCGCACGTCACCGGCGTGACCCTGTCTGAGGAACAGCTGACCCTGGCCCGCGAGCGCGCCAAGGCCGCGGGGCTTTCGGAGGCGGTGAAGTTCGAACTGGCCGACTACCGAGACCTGACGCAACCCTTCGACCGCATCGTTTCGGTCGGCATGCTGGAGCACGTCGGGGCCCCAAATTTCCGCACCTATTTCGAGACCGTGAAGCGACTGCTCGACGCCGACGGGGTGGCCCTGATCCACGCCATCGGCCGCATGTCCGGCCCGGGCGCCACCAACGCCTTCACCCAGAAGTACATCTTCCCAGGCGGCTACATCCCCGGCCTGTCGGAGATCGTGGCCGCCATCGAGGCGGCGGGGCTGTGGATCACCGACATCGAGATTCTGCGCCTGCATTACGCCGACACCCTGCGCCACTGGCGCATGCGCTTCCTGGCCGACCCGGAGATTCCGGTGATCAGCGCCCCCCGCTTCCAGCGCATGTGGGAGTTCTACCTGGCCTCGGCGGAGCTGGGCTTCCGCTACGGCGGCCATATGGTGTTCCAGATCCAGCTGAGCAAGCGGGTCGGCGCCCTGCCCATGACCCGCGACTACATGCTGGAGGCGAACGCCTCCTGAGCCTGGACGGCCCGCCCGGGCCATGCATAGGTGCGCGCCACGCCGACGGCGCCCATAAGAAATAGACGGGACGAAACACCCTCATGACCAGCCGCACCGTCGTCCGCGAGTTCATGGACAAGGCGCCAATCTCGCGCATGCACATTCTGTTCGTGGCCATCTGCGGCTCTCTGATCGCGGTGGACGGCTTCGACACCGCCGTAGTGGGCTTCGTCGCCCCGAGCATCCGCCAGGAATGGGCTATGCCGCCGTCGGCCCTGGCGCCGCTGTTCTCCGCCGGCCTGTTCGGCCTGCTGCTGGGAGCCCTGATCATGGGCCCGGTGGCCGACCGATTCGGGCGCAAGGTGGTGATGGTCGCCTGCACCTTCATGTTCAGCGCGGCCAGTTTCGCCGCCGCCACCTCCCCCGATTTCCACACCCTGGTGCTGATGCGCTTCCTGACCGGCCTGGGGATCGGCGGGGCCTTCCCCAACGCCATCACCCTGGCCTCGGAATTCCTGCCCACTCGCCGGCGCTCTGTGTTCGTGATGATCGCGGCCAGCGGCTTCACCATCGGCTCGGCCGTCGCCGGCTTCGTCACCGCAGGACTGGTCGCCGCCGCCGGCTGGCGCGGGGTGATGGTGGTCAGCGGCGTCGCGCCCCTGATCGTCGGCCTCGCTGCCATGGCCTTTCTGCCGGAGTCGCCGCAGTACCTGAGTATCCGCGGCAAGGACGCCCGTCTGCGCAAGGTCCTGGCCAAGATCGCGCCCCTGCCTGCCGAGCCGACCGAGTTCGTCGCCGACGAGAAGCCGGCCAAGGCGCCGATGATCGACCTGTTCAAGGATGGCCGCGCGCCGGTGACGCTGCTGGTCTGGCTGGCGTTCTTCTGCAGCCAGCTGGTGATCTATCTGCTGACCAACTGGCTGCCGACGCTGCTGTCGGACGCCGGCGCCACGGCCAGGAACGCGGCCCTGGTGACCTCGGGCTTCATGTTCGGCGGCACGATCGGCGGCATCTGGCTGGGCTTCCGCATGGACGGCCGCAACGGTTTCGCCGTCGTCTCGGTCGCCTACCTGATCGGGGCGGGGGCCATCGTCTGCCTTGGCCTAGGCGGCGGCTCGCTGTGGATCATGGCCCTGGCGGTGTTCGTCAGCGGCACCTTCGTCAGCGGCTCGCAGACCGGCATCAACATCCTGACCGCCCAGTTCTATCCCGGCGCGATCCGCGCCACCGGGGTGGCCTGGGCCACGTCGCTGGGGCGGCTGGGCGCGATCAGCGGTTCGCTGCTGGGCGGGGTGCTGGTCGGGCTGCAGATGGGCTATCCGCCCCTGTTCGGCATCGTCGGCGCGATCTGCGTCATCAGCGCCGTTTCGCTCGGCTTCCTGGCCCGGCGGGTCGGCCGCGCCAACGCGGCGGCTCAGGCCGTCCCGGCGGAGTAGCATCGTGCTTCGCGTTCGAAACCTGATCGCCTCGGTCCTGGCGGCCGCCCTGCTGGCGCCCGCTTCGACAGCCTTGGCGCAGGGCGCGCGCGCCCAGACCGCCGACCAGGCTGAGGCCGCGCTGCTGAACGACCTGCTGCTAGCCAACCACATCCTGGCCGACCAGGAGGTGCTCGACGCCTTTGGCCACATCAGCGTCCGCTCGATCAAGAACCCCAAGCATTTCTACCTGGCGCGCGCCCGGGCTCCCGGCCTAGTCGAGCCCGCCGACATCATCGAGTTCGACGAGAACGCAGAGGCGATCGACGCGCGGGGCCGCGCGCCGTACCAGGAGCGTTTCATCCACAGCGAGATTTACCGCGCCCGGCCGGACGTCGGATCGGTGATCCACAGCCACTCGCCGGCGACCCTGCCCTACGGCCTGACCAAGCAGCCGCTGCTGCCGGTGACGCACCTGTCCGCCTTCCTCGGCGCCACCCCGACGCCGGTGTTCGACATCCGCGACACCGAGGGCGAGAAAAACTACATGCTGGTGCGCACCGCCCCCACCGGCGCCGCCTTGGCGCGCACCCTGGGAAAACGCGCGGTGGTGCTGATGCGCGGCCACGGCATGACCGTGGTGGCGCCGGACGTGCGCGCCGCCGTGTTCCGCGCTGTTTACACGCAGATGAACGCCCAGGTGCAGAGCGAGGCCCTGAGGTTCGGCAAGCCCAACGCGCTCAACGCCTACGAGGCCGACCGCCTCGATGCGCCCGAACGCCCGTGGGAAATGTGGGTCGACCGCGTCACGAAGAAGCCTTGAAGGCTTGGTCCCAAGGCCGCGCCCCGCTAAACAGTCAGCCCATGCTCCGCCATCCTGTCCCGACCAATCCCGCCCGCCCCGAGTCCTGTCTGACGGCGGACCTGCTTTATCTGAACTTCTCCAGCCCCGATCCGCGGCGGCTGGCGGAGTTCTACACGCGTGTGATGGGCTACGGCTTCACCGAGCAGGACAGTATGCAGGTGGGGCGCGCGCCCGGCCGCAACATTCTGTTCTCGCCCGGCAAGGCTAAGACCCTGGCGGAGGCCGGCTACGCGGTGGCCGACGCCGGCCAGCTGGAGCGCCTGCGTGACCGCATCAGGGCCGCCGGGGTGGCGCATGAGAACGGCCCGACCCTGATGTTCGCCGACGCCGTGCGCGTGCAGGACCCGGACAGCAATCGCTTCGCCTTCGGCCTGCCGAAGGATCCGCCGGTGGTGGCGGAAGAAACCCTGACCGCCCGCATGCAGCACTTGGTGATGGCTAGCCGCAACCCTGAGCCGATCGTGCGCTTCTTCACCGACGTGCTGGGCTTCACCCTGTCGGACGACGTGCTGGACGAGGAGGGTGGGGTGCGCACCTCGTTCGTGCGCAGCAGCCACGAGCACCACAGCTTCGCCGTGTTCCTGGCCCCGGAGGACCGGCTCGACCACCACTGCTACGAGACCGACGACTGGAACATGATCCGCGACTGGAGCGACCACATGGCGGATCAGCACGTCCGCCTGGTTTGGGGGCCCGGGCGGCACGGGCCGGGCGACAACCTTTTCATCTTCGTGCACGACCCGGACGGCAACTGGGTCGAGGTTTCGGCCGAGCTTGAGACCGTCAATCACGAGCGTCCGGCCGGCAAGTGGCCGCACTCGGAACGCACTCTCAACAGCTGGGGTCAGGGCTTCATGCGCAGCTGACTGCGCGCCTCGGCCTCGAGAAGTCCTAGCGGCAACTGGCCGCGCTGCCGCCGCACTGGGCGCGCAGGCTTTCGGGGATGGCGTAGGATGCAGGCGGGTTGGCGACAAATGCGCTGACCGCCAGGGTCTCGGCTATGCGTCCGCCAAGCCGCTGGATGATCACGGACGGATAGAAGACCCCGCCACCCCAGTCGCGGTAGCCCGAATAGTGTGTCTCGCCCACAATCTTGCCCAGCACGGGGTCAGTGATGTCGACCAGCACCGCCTCGGGCAGGTTGAGCCGGTTCAGCACCACCCGGGTCGGCTCGCCATTCCAGACGAATGACAGGGTGGTCTTGCCGTCCTTGACGCTCAGCGCGACGGCTTGAGGGTTCTGCTCGGCGGCCAGGGTCGCGGCCCAGATCACGCCATGCGGCGATCCCCAGATGAAGCGGGTGCGCAGGGCCACGGCCTCAGGGTCAGGCAGGGGCGCGGCGAACACCCCGACGGCGGATTCCACCCAGCCGGCCTTGCCGTTGATAGCGCTGATCGCCTTCACCGATTTTCCGGCCGCGTCGATGCGCTCGTTTTGCGAACGCCGGCCAGGCAGGGTGTAGCTCATGGTGATCCGCGCTTCGGGAATGGTGGTCTCTATCCACGGGCCGCTTGGCGTGGGCGTAGCCGCCGTGCCGGAGACCACATACTGGATGCCGGCGACCGACTTCACACCGCCGGGCGCCAGGGCCGTTGAGGCGGCTTCCAGCGCGGCCTTGGCCGACGGCTGCGCCAGGGCAGGGAAGGCGGCCAGGGCCAGCAGCGCCACGGCGCCCGCCGTAAGAAATCCCGCGCGGCGCATGATCCTACCCCTTGTCGAACCGGGCTTTTCACCGGCCGCCGGGAGGCTTGCATGGCCATGGAGGCGCCGCAACCGTTGCCGCGCCGCGCGCGGACCTCAATTGACGGCGCGCGCTCGTGTCTTCAGTCTAGGTCCCAGCGTGGGAACTGGCGAGCGCAGATCTGGGAAGGACAGCCTATGGCTAGGTTGCGCGAGGGAAGGCTGGGCGGCCCGCTGTGCGCGGTCGTCCTGGCCACGGCCCTGCTGGGGTTTGGCGCCCCGGCCCATGCCGACAAGATCGATGACGCCCAGGCGGCTTTCGGCGATTTCCGCGAGGAAGAGGCGTTGAAACTGCTCAATGAAGTGGTGGCCGAGAGCGCCGATAACCCGCAGCTGATGGCCACCGCCTTGTTCAACCGCGGCGAGGTCCAGGCCTGGCTGCGAAAGACCGACAACGCCATCGCCGACTTCACCGCCGCCCTGGCGATCCAGAAGGACCCCGGCGAACGGGCCCTGACCCTGGTGGCCCGCGCCGAGGCCTATGGCCGCAAGAACATGTCCGCCGAAGCGATCGCCGACTACGACGCCAGCCTGAAACTGGCCCCCGGCCAGACCGGGGTGCTGACCGCGCGCGGAAACCTACATCAGAAGATCGGCAACACCCCGGCCGCCCTTGCCGACTTCGAGGCCGAGCTGAAACTGCGTCCGACCTACAATAAGGCCCTGGCCGGGCGGGCGCTGATCCTCAACCTGCCCCTGCCGCCTGATCCGGGAGCTGGTCGCTACTAGATGGACCGCAACGGATCGCTTTTCCCGTTGCTGGCGGGGGCGCTGGCCGCCGCCACCGCGACCGCCGCCCATGCCGCGGCGCCGGCGCACCAGCTGCACCGCGACCATGTGCTGGGCACATCGCTGGACCTGACGGCCGTGGGCGGCGACCGTGACGCGGCGCAGGCGGCCCTGGCGGCGGCGATGGCGGAGATTGACCGGCTGGAGCCGCTGCTGAGCGGCCACCGCACCGACAGCGAATTGTCGCGCCTGAACGCGGCGAAAAGCGCGGTGGTCTCGCCCGAGCTTTATGCGGTGATCGAGGCCGCGGAAGATTGGCGGCGGCGCAGCGGCGGGGCGTTTGACGGCCGTCTGGGCGCGGCCGAGGCCCTGTGGCGGCAGGCGGCGGACCAGGGCGTCCTCCCCGACCGCGCCGTCCTGACCCGCGCCGTGTGGGGCGCGCGAGACGCGGGCATCGGGTTGGATCCGCGCACCCGCCGGGTCGAACGGCCGGACGGCGCCGTCTTCGCTCTCGACGGCCTGGCGAAAGGCTATGTGATCGACGCGGCCCTCGCCGCCGCGCGCCGCGCGGCGCCGTCGCTGCAAGGGCTGATGATCGACATCGGCGGCGACATGGCGGTGTGGGGCGAGGGACCGGCGGGCGCCTGGACCGTCGGCGCGGCCGACCCGCGCCGCCCACAGGACAACGCCGCGCCGGGCTCGGTGATCAAGATTTCCGGCGGCGGAGCCGCCACCAGCGGCGCCGGCCCACGCGATCTGGAGATCGATGGGAAGCGCTACGGCATGCGCCTGTCGCCGCGCGACGGCGCGCCGAACGGCGCCACCGCCTCGGCCACGGTGGTCGCCCCTTGCGCCATGGACGCCGACGCCATGGCTACCGCCCTGTCGGTGATGGACTGCGACGCGGGCCTGGCCTTGATCGAGGCGACGCCGGGCGCCGAGGCGACGATCTTCGACGCGAGGGGAAGGCGCCGCTCCTCGTCCGGCTGGATACTGGCCCAGGCGACGACGCCGCCGCCGGTGCGGCCCGGGGCGGCGGTCCCGACGACGGCAGCCTGGCCGGCCGGCTTCGCCCTGACCGTGGACTTCGAACTGCCCCGCCCCAACCGGACGCCGATCTACAGCCCCTATGTCTCCATCTGGGTGACGGACGCGACCAACCGGCCGATCCGTCAGCTGCTGCTGCAGGGCGACGACTACAACTACATCGACCAGAACTACCTTTGGTGGCGGCGGTACGGACGCGGCGCACCGCAGATGGTCGACGCCATGTCGCGGCCCACGCGGCCGGCGGGACGCTATTCGGCGCTGTGGGACGGGCGCGACCAGGCCGGCAAGCTGGTCGGGCAGGGGCGCTACACGATCCACATCGAAGTGACGCGCGAGCACGGCCTGCATTCCTATCAGGCCATGCCGATGGAGCTTGGGCGCAACCCGGCGGAGGCGACGGCGCCGGCGGTTGAGGAACTGGCCGTGTCACGCGCCCGCTACGGTCGCCGGCCGTGACGTCGGGCGACGTCTACCGCTGGTGCCGCTGGCTGCACGGCTACCTGTCGGCCTTCGCGTTCCTGTCGCTGATGTATTTCTCGATCACCGGCATATTGCTCAACCACCCGGAATGGATGCGGTCGCTGCAACCGGTGGAGAGCACAGCGCAGACCACCGTCGATCCCCAGGCCCTGGCGGCGGCCCGCGCCACGCCCGAGCCGGGAGAGGCGCTGGTTCGCGCGGTGGCCGCCAAGACGCCGGTGCTGGGCGCGCTGAAGAGCGCCGACATCCAGGGCGATGAGGCGTTCCTGCGGCTGGAGGGAAGCAAGGGCTCGTCCGACGTGGTGCTCGACCTGGCTAGCGGCAGGGCCGAGGTGACCCTGCGGCGCCAAAGGGCCTGGATCATGCTGAACGAGTTGCACAAGGGGCGCGACTCCGGGGCGCCGTGGAAGCTGTTCATCGACATCTCGGCCGCCGTCTTCCTGCTGCTCTCGGCGATCGGCTACGTGCTGTTCTTCAGCCTGCGCCTGCGGCTGGTCTCGAGCCTGGTGGTGACGGCCGTCAGCCTGGCCCTGATGCTGGGTCTGGTCTGGCTGGCGACCTGACCGTCATGGCTTCTCGTTGATCTCCAGGAATACATAGACCCACGGTTCGGGCCCGACCGGACTGGCCTGGTCACGGTGACCCTTTCCTGTGAAGTCGTTGGCCAGAAGGATATGGCCGGGGTCGGCGGTGATCACCGTGCCGTCGGATAGCTCGATGGTGGTCGCGCCGCTGATGGTCACCACATAGCGTTCGTGCGGCGCCGTATGCCATTCCATCGTGCGCGTGTTCTGGGCGGAGGCCTTAGCCTGTCCGAACCGCACGCCGACGGCGCGTTTGAACTCCATCGGGATCGGCAGCTCTTCCGAATGGCTGAGGCCGTCAGGCCCGGTGAACATCCGCACCACGACCGGGTATTTCGGGGGAGCCTGCGCGGCGGCATTCCCGGCGGTTAATCCGAGCAGGGCGATGGCGGCGATGGATGCCTTGCCGGCTGAGAGCGATTTCTTCATGGGCGGACCTTCTGGTCGCGCCGTTCGTTGACGGCGCGACCGCAAGGTAGGCTGGACAGACCGCCCTGGACAATCGGCCTTGCCGGATGGCCCGTTCGGCCGCAACATCCGCCGCGTTTCAACGTCCAGGGGCCGAGCGCCAAAAGGAAAAAATTCCCATGAGCAAGCGACTGACTTCATGCGCTGTCCTGTTGGCGGGGCTGCTGGCCCTGCCGGCGGCGGCCCAGACGCCGGTGGTCGCCGGTGCGCCGGAAAGCACGGCCATCAAAGCGTTCGTAACCTTCCCCGACGCCGCCCCGACCGAGAACATCTGCCAGCAGGCCAACGGCGACATCTATGTGACGATGATGGACAGCAAGAAGGTGGCCAAGATCTCGCCCGCCGGCGTGATCAGCGACTTCGTCTCCATCCCCGGCGCGGTCGCCGTGATCGGCGTCGCCTGCGGCAATAACGAGATCGCGGTCAGCATCTTCACCAAACAGTTCCGCCTGCCGTCGGGCACGGCGGCGTTCACGGACACCGGCGCCCACTTGCTGTTCTACGACCTGGCCGGCAAGCAGAAGGCCGACGTGACCCTGCCGGCCAATGTGGCCATCAACGGCTTCGACTACGGCGGCGACGGCGCCTACTACGGCGGCGACTCCAACAGCGGCACGGTGTTCCGCATCGACGCCGCCACCCATGCGCTGACCCCGTTCTGGCAGGACGCCAGCTTCGGGCCGGTGGCCGGCAATCCGATGGGCATCAACGGGGTGCGGGCCAAGAACGGCTGGGTCTATTTCTCCGGGGCGCAGAAGAACGGCATCTTCAAGACCAAGATCGGCGCCGGCGGCAAGGCCGAAGGCGCGCTGCTTCCGGTCGAGCTGGGCATCCGTGTCGACGACTTCGATGTCGCCGATGACGGTTCGGTCTATTTCCCCAACGGCCGGGTGCTGTTCAAGGTGGCGCCGAACGGGGCGATGACCATCGTCGCAGACCCGATCCCGGGCGGCCCCTCGGCCGTGGTCAGCAACGACAGCAAAACGGTTTATTGGCCGACCCGCGGCGGAACCGCGCCGCAGCGCGTCATGCAGTTCCCGATCCAGTAGGCAGACAAAAGGCGGGCGGACAGCGCAGGTCCGCCCGCCGCTTCTTGCGTTCGAGAACCGCCTACTTCGCCAGCTCGGCGGTGTAGATGTCCTTGGGGTGCTCCGTCGCGCCGGCCAGCCAGGCCTTGCCTGCGCGGTAGAGCGCCTCGACGTCAGGCCCTTTGAGGCCCGGCATGTTCGGCTTCACCTTGAAGCCCTGTTTGGTCTGCAGATAGGCAAGGTTGCGGTAGCCCATCGGGAAGCTTTCCAGCAGCGCCTTGTCCATCTGCGGCGTCTCGCCGGGGTTGCAGGGCGTGATCCAATCCTTCTCGTAGATCGGCTGGCGGTGCACGAAGCCCCAGCGGCCATCGCGCCTGGCCAGGAAGTCATAGAAGCGGCCCAGGCATATGACATCGCACTGCACACCCTCGATGGGGCCGCGCTGCAGGATTTCCATCTTGGTCATGGCGATGGCGTGGTCGCCTGCCACCTGCGAGGTGTGGGCGCCATTGAAGTGCAGGATGGGCGCCACGCCCTTCTCGAAGCTCGTCTTGCGCATGCCGACGAAGTAGTCGGCCGAGCCTTGGGTCCAGGTGGCCATCATCCAACCGTCGTCGTGCCAGACCTTGGCGAACTCCTCCCAGAGGCCGCTGTCGCTGAACATGATCCAGTCGTCGGTGAGTTGCCGGATGGCGAGCTTGTCGAGCAGGGTTTCGTCCACTTTTTTTCTCCGCCATTGCAGACCAAACGATGTTGGCCGCGATAGATTAGGTTCGACGCGCCGCGTCAAGCCACGGGACCGCAGATGATCTACCCCTTCAGCTATGACATTCTTCCCGCCCGGATCGTGTTCGGGTGCGGAACGCTCGACCGGGTCGCCGACGAGGTGCGGGTGCTGGGCTGCTCGCGGGCCCTGGTGCTGGCGATGCCGGAACTGGGCGGGGTCGGCGAGGCCCTGGCGGAGCGGCTGGGTGGCCTCGCGGCGGGCACGTTCCTGGGGGCGGTGATGCATACCCCCACCGATGTCACTGAGCAGGCCATGGCCGTGGTGCGGGCGGTGAATGCCGACTGCATCGTCGCCATTGGCGGGGGATCGACCACGGGCCTCAGCAAAGCCATCGCCCTGCGCACCGACCTGCCGCAGATCGTCATCCCCACCACCTACGCCGGCTCGGAAGCGACGCCGATCATTGGCCAGACCGAGAACGGGGTGAAGACCACCCAACGCACCCTGGCCGTCCTTCCGGAAGTGATCATCTACGACGTCGACCTGACCCTGACCCTGCCGACGGCGATCAGCGTCACCTCCGGCTTCAACGCCATCGCCCATGCGGTGGAGGCGCTCTACGCCAAGGACGGCAATCCGGTCATCTCCACCCTGGCCGAGCAGGGGATCGCCATGATCGCCCGCGCCCTGCCGGCGATCGTCGCCGATCCGGGCGACAAGGGCGCCCGCAGTGACGCCCTGTACGGGGCCTGGGCCTGTGGAACCTGCCTGGGGGCGGTGGGCATGTCGCTGCACCACAAGCTCTGTCACACCCTGGGCGGAACCTTCAACCTGCCGCACGCCGAGACACACACCGTGATCCTGCCGCACGCGGTGGCCTACAACCACCCGGACACGCCGGACGCCATGGCCCGTGTCGCCCGTGCGCTCGGCGAGCCCGATCCCCCCACCGGCCTGTACGACCTGGCCAAGGATCTGGGCGCCCCGACCTCGCTGCAGGAGCTGGGCATGCCGTACGAGGGCCTGGCCAAGGCGGCCGACCTGGCGATGGCCAACGCCTATTGGAATCCGCGCCCGCTCGAGCACAAACTCATCGCCCGCCTGCTCGACGACGCCTGGCACGGGCGGCGGCCGGACAGCGTCTGAAATCTAGGTTTTGCGGCCGGTTCTGGCCTATGTTAGTCGCGCTGGCGGCGCGCATCTCGAGAACACCAGATAACGGGGCAGGCTTATGCGGGATTTCGACGAGAACAACATCACCGACGCGGTGATCGACCGTTTCGCCAACACGCCGGACACGCGGCTGAAGACCGTGATGAACAGCCTGGTCCGGCACCTGCACGCCTTCGTCAAGGACGTGGAACCGACCTTCGACGAATGGCTGTTCGCCACCCAGTTCCTCAAGCGGTGCGGCCATATCAGCACCGGCGGGCGCGAGGAGTTCATTCTGCTGTCGGACACGCTGGGCGTTTCCATGCTGGTCGACGCCATCAACCATCGCATGCCGGCCGGCGCCACCGAGACCACGGTGCTGGGGCCGTTCTACCTGGATAACGCGCAGGAGATGGCCCAGGGCGCCGACATCTCGATGGGACACAAGGGCGAGCCGCTGTACGCCGACGTCGAGGTCCGCTCGGCGGGCGGAATGCCGCTGGCGGGCGCCACGGTCGATATCTGGCAATCGGACGACGACGGCTTCTACGACATGCAGAAGGAGGGCGGCGAACAGTACCTGCGCGGCCGCTTCAAGACCGACGCCGAGGGCCGGCTGAAATTCTGGTCGATCGCCCCGACCTTCTACCCGATCCCCTTCGATGGCCCGGTCGGCGACATGATCCAGGCCACGAAACGGCACCCCTATAGGCCCGCGCACCTGCACTTCATGATCGCCGCGCCCGGCTACGAGACGCTTGTCACCCACCTCTTCGTGGCGGGCGACAAGTACCTGGACAGCGACGCGGTGTTCGGGGTCAAGCAGTCGCTGGTCGACGAGTTCCCCCGGCGCGACGGCGGGACGGCCCCGGACGGCAAGGCCATGACCGGCGCGTGGCGGACCCTAAACTACAGCTTCGGACTCGCGCCCAAAGACTGAGGCGATCCAGCGGCGCGGCCGGCCAGGCGGCGTCTCGACGCGCTCGTCAGGAAGCTGTCAGGCGTGATCGGCTATGTTACTGGTCGGCCACGGGGGCCGTAGCTGGGGTGTGATTCTCACTTTCCGCAACGCTATCAGCCCCTTGAGGCCTAGAGGCGACTGAGGGGGTACGCGTATGCTTGATTGGGGACTGACGGTCCGTTCCAGGAGGCGCTTGGCCTCCGTCAGCGGTCTGGCCCTGGCGGCCTGCCTTTCCAGCGGCGCGGCCCTGGCCCAGACGGCCCAGCCCCAGCAAGGCGTGGCCCAAACGACGCCCGTGCCAAGCGAGGTAACCCCGGCCGACAACGACGCAGGCGGCCCGCCGCAGCCCACCGCCCTGACAGGGGCGCCTGATGCCGGCACCCAGATTTACGACGCCGCCTATTTCGCCCAGTTCAACCTGACCAATGCCGAGGACATGCTGCGGCGCATCCCGGGCGTGTCGTCCATCCTCGATGCCGCCAGCGGGGGCGCCCAGGGACAGGGCCGCGGGCTGGGCCAGAGCGGCGAGCAGATCCTGATCGGCGGCAAGCGCATGGCCGCCAAATCGCAGGGGGTAGCCGCCACCCTGCGCCGCATCTCGGCGGGCAATGTGGAGCGAGTGGAATTGATCCGCGGCACCTCGGGTGAGGTGGCCAGCGAGGGGCTTTTGATCAACATCGTGCTCAAGCCCGGTGTGAACCTGGGCGGGGTCGGCAATTTCGAAATCAACTACCGCTCCGACGACATGGGCTGGGAGGACTGGGACGGCCTGATATCCTACGCCAACACCTGGGGGCGGCTCAGTTATGTGATCGGCTACGAGAAGAACCTGTGGACCCCGCTCGGCACCAACCCAGGCGGCGGCACCTTCGACTTCAGCAAGCGCCTGCGCGACGAGGTTTACTACTATCCGTCCGGCTCGATATCGCAGCAGCGCCGCCAGAAGTGGAACCGCGAGCACCACAAGAACATCTTCAGCGCCAACCTGACGTACGACTTCGAAAGCGGCGATCAGGCCAGGCTCAACTTCCTCTACCAGCCGCACCCGACCAAGGAGATCGACATCACCGGCGTGACTCGTTTCAGCACCGCGGGCGTGCAGACCAGCCGGGCCACAGAATACCACCAGCGCAACACCAAGCGGGACGTGTTCGAAGTCGGCGGCGAGCTGGACAAGAAGGTCGGGCCAGGTTCACTCAGCGTCATCGGAATCCACAACAGGCTCTCCACCCCTGTGACGGATTTCCGCACCACCACCGAGGCCACGGGCGCCTTCGTGGAGAACAGCCGCAGCGACCTGGATCAGGTCACCACCGAGGATGTGGTGCGCGCCTCCTATGCTTGGCCGCTGCGTCCCAACCAGAACCTCACCTTGGGGGCGGAGGGCGCGCGCAACACGCAGGATCAGGACCTGTCGGCCTTCCTCGACACCAACGGCGACGGCCGGCTCGATCGGATCGCCATCCCGACCGCCCACTCGATCGTCCGTGAAGACCGCGGCGAAGCCTTCGCTATCCATAACTGGAAGCTCAGCGACGCCCTGACGCTGGAAAGCTCGCTCAGCTTCGAGCTGTCGCGGATCAAGACCAACTATCCGAACATCCCGATCAAGACCTACAAATTCCCCAAGCCCCGCTTCGATCTGCGTTACACCATGACGCCAAGCGATCGCCTACGCTTCAAGATCGAACGCACCATCAGCCAGCTGGCCTTCGCCAACTTCGTCCCGGCCTACAATGCCATCGACCAGCGCATTGACTTCGGCAATCCGCAGATCGCGCCGGAGAAGACCTGGATTTTCGAAGGCGCCTATGAGCGGCGGCTCAAAGGCGACAACGGCACTTTGGAGGCTCGCGCCTACTATAACGCGGTGGAGGACCACATTGACCGTGGGCCGTTTGGTGTCACGCCCGGAGGGCAGATTCTGTCGGCCCCGATCAACATCGACAAGGCCAAGCTTTACGGCCTGGAGCTAAAGGCCGGCGTGCGCCTGAGCTTCATCGGCCTGCGCAATGTGCAGGTGAACGGACGCTATCTGTTCCAGGGCTCGGAGCTAATCGATCCCTTCACCGGTCGCGAGCGAAAGATGAAGGACCCTTACGAAGGGGGTCGCACGCTGGGTTTCCGTCACGACGTCACCCGCCTGCGCGCCTCCTATGGGGCGACCCTGCTCGACACCAAGGGCCCGCAGCTCCTGAGCGACATCCGCAACCTGGAATATTTCTCGCGCGGGCCGCGGATCGAGCTGTTCGTGGAGAAGGCCTTGGTGGGCAACCTCACTCTTCGCTTCGAGGCCTACAACTTGACTCGCTCGCATGAGTACAAGCGCCGCTACCTCTATGCGGTAAGCCAAGCTGACGGGCGGCTTAACCGCAGCGAATATTACGAGGAGTTCCGCGACCGGCGCTTCGCCATCCGCCTGCGCGGGAAGTTCTAGGGCCGGACGGCCCCCTACTTGCGGGCGACAGCCCTTTGACTATGACGCCCGGGCCATTATAGGGGCGGCTAAGCCATCGGGGGCGGCGGCGCGCGCGCGGTGAGAAAAGAACAGGCTCAAGGGTAACAGTGATGCGCAAACCAAAGCCGGCGACCGGTTCTGGCAAACATCTGGCTTCCGCCAGCGGCTTGGTCCTGATGGCCTGCCTCGCCTTTGCCGGTGCGGCCCAGGCCCAAACCGCGCCTATTCCGGAGCCGGAAGGGGTCGCCCAGACCACGCCCCTGCCCAGCCAGGTTTCCCCGGCCGACAACGACGCCGGCGGCCCGCCGCGCCCCACCACTCCCCTGACCGGAACGCCCGACAGCGGCACCCAGGTCTATGATGCGACCTTTTTCGCCCAGTTCAGCCTGACCAACGCCGAGGACATGCTGCGGCGCATCCCGGGCGTCTCCGCCCTTCTCGACGGCGCCGGGGGCATCGGCCAGGGCCAGGGCCGGGGACTTGGCCAGGGCGGCGAACAAATCCTGATCGACGGCAAGCGCATGGCCGCCAAATCGCAAGGGGTGAACGCCACGCTGCGGCGCATCCCCGGCGCCAACGTCGAGCGGGTCGAACTGATCCGTGCCACCTCGGGCGAAGTGGCCAGCGAGGGCCTGCTGATCAACATCGTGCTCAAACCCGGGACGAGCCTGGGCGGGGTCGGCAACTACGAGA
>CANJOB010000003.1 GCA_947475655.1 Caulobacterales bacterium
CTACGTCGTCGCCGGGCCGAACGGCACGCCGGTCTGCGGCCCGGTCAGCTCCAACCCCAACTACCTGGCGCAGACGGCGGAAATCCGGGCGATCTGGCTGGCCAACCGCGAGCCGGGCTGCGTGCCCTACAACCCGTTCGGCACCAAGAACGCCTCGCAGCAATGGTGGCGCTGGGTCGACGGCGAATCCATCGAGGACGCGGATCTGGACCAACGGTCGGCCCAGGCCAACCTGTCGGGTGAGCCGCTGACGCTGCCGGCGGGTCCGCTGTCGCTGGCGGTCGGCGCCGAATGGCGCAAGACCAAGTACGCCTCGCACGCGGCGCAAAACTCGCGCCCCTTCGCCCTGGTGAACGAGAATAACGTCTCCTACTCGGCCGCCATCATCGTGAAGGAAGCCTATGCCGAAGTCGGCGTGCCGGTCGTGCGTGACCTGCCGCTGATCAAGCAACTCGACCTGAACGGCGCCGTCCGCCGCACCGACTATTCGACCAGCGGCGGCGTCACCACCTGGAAGATCGGCGGCGTTTGGGACGTGACCGACATGGTCCGTATCCGCGCCACGCGGTCGCGCGACATCCGCGCGCCCAACTTCCAGGAAGTGTTCCTGAAAGGCCTGAGCGGCGCCGGCCAACTGACCAACCGCATCACCGGCGCCAGCGGCCAGATCAGCGGCGGCACGGTCGGCAACCCGAACCTGCAGCCAGAAATCGCCGACACCTTCACCGCCGGCTTGGTGTTCCAGCCGACGTGGGAATGGGCCTGGGGCCTGCGCGCCTCGGTCGACTACTATTCGATCGACATCGCCGACGTGATCGCCTCGGTCGCCACCCAGGACGTGGCCGACCGCTGCTTCGTCAACAAGTTGCCGCAGTACTGCGCCCGCCTGACGCTCGACAATTCGGCGGTCGGCTTCAACTACAGCGTCAACTTCCCCGAGAATCTGAACAACCTGAAGACCAACGGCATCGACTTCGAGATCGCCCTGCGGCCTCCGATCGACGCCATCGGCCTGCCGGGCCGGTTGGAGATGCGCACTCTGGGGACCTGGGTCGACGATCTGCGCACGATCCAGCCGCTGCCGGCGGGCGGCGTCTCTGACATCGACGCCGCCGGCCAGTCGGTGTCGTCGCTGAACGTCAACATCAGCTTCACCTACACCCTGCCCAGGTTCTCGACCAACCTGACGGTTCGCCACTTGTCGGACCGCAAGTGGAGCACCGCCCTGATCGGGCCGGAGGATCCCACCTACCGCCCGAGCCTGCCCAACAGCATCAACAAGAACGTCTTCCCGTCCTCGACCCTCTGGTACCTGACCGGGACCTACGATCTGGTCGAGCCTGAGGCGGGCCGGCGGCTGCAGCTGTTCGGCGTGATCGAAAACCTCTGGGACAAGGACCCGCCCGGGATCATCATCTCCGGCGCGGGCGGCAGTTCCTACGATCCGATCGGCCGCAACTTCAAGCTTGGCCTGCGGTTCAACTTCTAGCGCGAACCATCAGTCGTTCTAAGGGAGCGGCCCGCCGGACATCCGGCGGGCCGCTTTTCTTTTGATCATCAGGCGTCGCCGAGGCGCCCGCCGGAGACCCAGGCACAGCGTCGGCCGCCCATGATTTTGATGAGCATTGACGGGCTATTCCAAAGGAAGAAATGCAGATTTCGCATTAGGACATCCGTTATTATTGCTTTTACGGCCCGCGCTTCGGTGAATACTCCCGACATAATCGAAGCCCTTCTGGGCAAAGAAACCAACGGGATGGAAGGTTCACGATGAATCGCGCTGATCGGCAGACAGTCCACGGCAAGTTCATGCTCGGCCTCGCCGCCGGGGCTGCGATCCTGGCGATCGGGGCTTGCGATCGCCTGGGCGGCGCTGAAGACCATCCGAACTTCAGCGGAACCTGGGGCCCGAACCGGCCTGTGGTGAGCACGGAAACCAACATCGTCTCCGCCGGCGCCGGCAGCGGCGTGGAATGGGCGCCGATGAGCAAGGGCGCGCCGGAAACCCGCAAGCTGCCGACCGACGAGGAGTTGCGCCAGTCGACCCTCGACTACACCGAGAACGTTGAGAAGCTCGCCGTCCTGGACGATGACGCCCGCCTGGCCAACCGCAACACAAGGCCGCCGCCGTCCGTCACGCCCGCCGGCCTCGCGGCGCATACCCAGATCAACGCGGGCGAGTACATCAAGGACTACAACGAGCACTGCCTGCCCGGGAATGCTGTGGGCGGCATCCACGGAAGCTCGATGCAGATCGCCCAGCACGGCAACCTGATGATCATCGCCAGCGAGAACGGAATCCCGCGCGTGATCTATCTGGACCAGCGCGACGACAGCAACGCCTTCCCCAACATGCGCGGCTATTCGATCGGCAAGTGGGAAGGCGACGAACTGGTCGTCACCACCACCAAGATCGCCGGCAAGTTCATTCCGCGCGGCCTGCGCGACGGATGGCCGATGACCGAGAACATCGTCCTGACCGAGCGGTTCAAGCTGGGCGAGGACGGCAAGAGCATGACCATCAAACGGTATTTCGACGATCCCGCCTACTACACCGAGCGCTTCGGCATGATGACCTACTACGGCAAGCAGGAGCCGGGCGATCTCCTGATCACCCAGTGCATCGAGAGCCTGAGCGACCAGCCGTTCATCAGCGTCGCTGAGGACCTCAATGCCAAGCGCGGGAAATGATCATGAACACCGGAAGGCGAAAGGTGACTTCGATGAAAACGAAAATCACGGGCTTGCTGGCCCTGGGCTTGGCCCTCGGCCTTGGCGCTAGCGCCAGCGCGCACCACTCAACCAACCTCTACATCGACGCTTCGAAGAAGCAGACGATCCAGGGAACCTTCGTGGCGCTGAAGATGGCTAACCCGCACGCCATCATCCAGCTGATGGCGCCGGGCAAGGGCGGCAAGATGGAGACCTGGGCGATCGAGACGCACGCGCCGGGCAGCTTGATCCGCCTGGGGTGGAAGCCCAATACCTTCCGCAAGGGCGAGAAGATCACCGTCATCGGCAACCCGTCGCGCAACGGCGACCCGTACATGAACCTGGTCGAGGTGGTCTTCGCCGACGGCTACAAGCTCAGCCCGGGCATGGCCAACCGACCGCGTCCCGGCACCTAGACGCATACTGGGAGGCGGCCGGGGGGCTGCCGGCAGCATTGGTGACGGGTCATCCGATCGCTCGCGGGCGCGCGTGCGCCGTCGGGCCTGCAATCTAAAGGGAGGCACTGCCTTGGAAGCCCTGGCGTCGCTCGAGAACTCAGCCGTGGCCCAGTTCATACTTGGCTACACCTGGGCCTTCTATGGGCTGCTCGCCGTGCACGCCTTCGGCATGGCCGGGGTCGTCGGCGGCTCGATCATGCTGAGTCTGCGGGTGCTGGGGTTCGCGGTCGGCGTCCCCGTCGCGGGCTTCGAATTCCTGAAGCGGGTCGCGGCGTGGAGCTTCGTCGCCAACGCCGGTTCGGGCATCCTGCTCTACTTCACCAACGCCAAGGCCCTGACCGTGCTCTGGACCTTCCAGATCAAGATGGCCAGCATCCTGCTGGGTGGGATCCTGCTTTGGGTCCTTTGGCGACAGATCAGCCCGTACAAGGCCGATGCCGACCACCGGTATGACGGCAAGGCCAAGGCTGTAGCAGCGGCGACCATTTTCTTCTGGATCGCCGCGATCGTTTCGGGCCGCTACATCGCCTACACGCTTCCCGTGGGGTTTTAAGCCATGTCGGAAACAGAATTCCTCGCCTGGGTCGGGCAGACGCCGCTGAGCGTCTTCATGGTGCAAACCCCGATCGCATTCTCGGTTTGCGAGACACTACATTTCATCGGCCTGTGCTTGTTGATCGGCGCCCTGCTGATCGTCGATCTGCGCATGCTTGGCCTCATGCGGGTCATCACGCTGCGCATGGCGCTGAAGTTCATCCCGATCGCGATCATCGGTTTTGTCATCAACGCCGTCACCGGCGTGATGTTCTTCACCTCCAATCCCCCGGGCTATTGGACCAACTGGATGTTCTGGGTGAAGATGGCGCTGATCCTGGCCGCCGGCCTGAACGCCGTCTGGTTCGCGGTGTTCGAGGAGCGCAAGGTTCTGGCCGTGCCTCAAGGGAGCGACGTCGACCGCGCGACGAAGATCAGCGCCGGGCTTTCACTGGGACTTTGGCTGCTCGTGCTGCTGGCCGGTCGGCTGCTGCCGCTGACGCAGACGCTGGGCAACGGCTGAGGTAAGATCGAGAAACCCGGCCGCGTGCCTAGTCCACACCGCGGCCGCCTGGGCCGGTCCGCTCGATGTGGATCGGCCTTTTTTAGTGCTCGGAGTTTCCGGCGATCAGCCGGCGAGCCGAATAGCTGATCACCACCTCATCGTGCTGGTTGAAAACACGCACGTCACTGTCGACGACGGCGCGGCCGCTCTTTGAGGTTGGGCGGATGCCCGTCACCACGCCCTCGGCCCTGATCGTGTCGCCGATCTTCACCGGCGCGTGGGTCTTCAAGGTCAGTTCCAGCATGGCCTTGCCGGTGCCCTGGATCAGGGTCTGCATCATCATGCCTTCGACATAGGAATAGGTCAGGGCCGCCGGCACGGCGCCGCCGCCCATGGCGCCGCCGTGTGTGGCGTCGATGAAGATTTCCTCCAGCATGCCGGTGCAGGAGATGAAGTTCACCAGATCCGCCTCGCGGATGGTGCGGGCGAAGGTACGGAAGGTCTGGCCTACCTTCAGCTCCTGCCAGTACGGGCCTTGTCCGAGGCGCGCGGGGGCGCCGGGCGAATCGTCATGCGTCGTCATTACAGTTCCTCGAGGTCGAAAAGAAGCGCGGGCGCGCCCGCCTATTCGCCGCCGCCGCCGGTGCCGGCAGGCGGACGCGCGGGCCATTTTCCGGGCTGTATGTCCTGCAGGCTGAACGTGTTGACCTGGTCGATGATGCGGGCGTAGGCGCGGGCGACCTGTTGCAGGCCAACGGCGGGCACCCATTCAGGCGTGTCCTGCTCGGTGTGTTTGATCTCCGGCGAGGTGATCAGCTGCAGCGACGGCGCGTCGCGGAAGATCTGGCCCATCTCGCCGCCGGCGGTCGGGTCCATGTCGGCGGTGGTGGCGACGTTGAAGCGTTCCAGCGAGTCCCGCACCATCGGCAGCAGCTTGGGGCTGCCATCGAAAGTCCAGCGCATCGGCGAGACCGCCGTGGTCGGTCGCAGGTTTGGGCCCCAGTACTTGGTGCGGATGACCGCCACGTGTTCCAGGTTGATGATGAAGGCGGTCTTGGAGAAGTCGTGGGTGTCGTGAATCTGTTTGGTGCCGGGGCCGCCGGCGCCGCCGAACGGGCCGTGGTGGCCGACCGAGCCGACGAAGTGGATGGTGCGCCGGCGCTGGGATTTCGGAATCTTGGCGAAGTGCTCGGCCAGGCCGACCATCACCGCCATGCCGGAGGCGTTGTCGAGCGCGCCCTCGAAGAAGGCGTCCAGGTGGGCGACAACGAAGATTTCCTCGGCCGTGTTGCCGGGCAGGGTGCCCCAGACGGTGGCGGCGGGCAGGCGCACGGCGCGGCTGGCGTCCAGCTTGTAGTTGATGCGGACCTTCTTGCCCTCACCGATCAGGTTACGCAGCCGGATGCCGTCGCGGTAGCCCATGTTGCAGCCGGGCTTGTTGGCGGTGTTCTGCCAGTCGGAGAAGTTGTCCGACAGGCCGTAGGCGTTGCAGACCATGGCCGCGCCGTTGTCGAAGGCGCGCTTGACCGCCCCTTCGAGGGCGATGGTGTGGCGGATGTCGCCGGGCAGGGGGATGTCCTGGATGATCACCGCCTTGCCGCGGACGTCGCGGCCGGCGAAGTCGGCGGCCGAGCCCTGGCCCAGCCACATCATCTCAAGGTCCTGCGTCGTCGATTCGGACAACGACGGTCGCGCCGACGGCAGCTTGAAGGTCATGCCGTCGACGGCGAAGGTGATGTCGTATGACTTGGCCTGCCACATCGCCAACGGCGGAGCGAAGACCTTGTGCACATTGGTCAGGCCGAGCTTATTGAACTTGGCGACAGTCCAGTCCTCGGCCTCAACGTGGCCCTGCGAACCGGCGTTGCGGCCCCAGTAGATGTTGCCGTGCACGTCGCGGTCCCGCCGCGAGATGGCGGCGATCTCCTCGACCATCGCCTTCATGGGTGCGCCTCGCAGGCCAGCGTACTTCTGGTCATCCGGGCGAAGCGGGATTTCGATCATCACATCGTCCGGCGGGAAGCCGCGCGCGTCGACCAGAGGCTGGCCAAGCGGATTCTGCGTCTTGTTGACGTTGAGCGACTGCGGCTGGGCGATAGCGGCGACGCCCGCGAACAGGCTCAGGACAAGTCCGGTAGCGATTACGCGCTTCATTTTTTTCTTCCCCGAAATGGCGCAGGAGCGCCCTAGCGAAAAGTCCACGGCGCCGCGCTCGCGCGCCGCCGCCAAACACTATCAGAAGGCGAAGCGGATCCCCGCCTTGAAGGAGCGGCCGACCAGGTCGTAGACGTTGGTCGCGCCATTGGTGTTCATGGCGATGCTCGAGAATGCCGGCGGCTTCTTGTCGAGCAGGTTGTTGATCACGCCGAAGACCTGCAGCTTGCGCTGGCCGGTCAGCAGGTCGTACTGCGCCTGCAGATTGTAATAGACCGACTCCGGCCAGAGGTTCTTGTTGATGCTAAGCGCCGAGGTGGGGCTGTAGCCGTCGTCTTCGGGCCCGATCAGGTTGATATCGCCGCGCATCTTGCCGTTGTAGCGCACCTGCAGGCTGCCGAGGAAGCGGCCGAGCGCATAGGTCGCGGTAAAGTTGCCAGTCGACTTGGGTATGCCGTTGAGCGCGACGCCGACCCGGTCCAGCGGACCGACGGCGTCGGTCGTCGTCAGATCATGGACGAACGTGTAGAGCAGCCGCACGTCGAAGCGGCCGGGCAGGGCGCCCGGCAATTGATCGAGCGGGACGCGGTACTGGATGTCGACGTCGAGGCCGCGCGTGTGCAGCTTGTTGATGTTGAAGTTCTGCGTCCTGGCCAGGGCGATGCCGAACACCGTATTGTCGAAGGTGATGGTCGCGCAATACTCCGCCTGACCGGCGAAGCAGCGGTTGATGGCGTCCTGACCGCTCACCGAGCCGACGACGTCGTGGATGGTGATGTCGTAGAAGTCGAGTGAGCCACGCAGCCCCGCGGCCCAGCCGGTGGGCTGCACCACGATTCCCGCGGTCAAGGTGTCGGCGATTTCCGGCGTGAGCAGGAGGTTGCCGGACGACCGCGTGGTCAGGTTGCCGATCTGGCCGTTGAAGGGATTCTTGTAGGAGGTCGCCGTGCCGATGGTGCCCGTGCCGAAACGCTCGTTGATGTTGGGCGCGCGGATGTCGCGCGACTGGGTCGCGCGGAAGCGTAGAGCTTCTATCGGCTCGTAGGTGAGACCGATCTTCCAGGTGTTGGCGATGCCGGAGGTGGAGTAGTCCGTGCGGCGGTAGGCGCCGTTGAGTTCGAGTGAGCGAGCCAGCGGCATATCGCGTGCGATCGGAACGCCGACTTCGACGAAGTACTCCTTCACCGTCTCCGACCCGCTGTAGGACTGGTTGTTGCCGAAGGTGAAGGGCGAAACGCCGCCCTGCGACAGCGGGTCGCCGACCCGGTCCAGCGACTGTTTGCGGTATTCGGCGCCGAGAGCCAACTGCACCTCGCCGGCCCAGGTCGACAGCGGCGACCCGGAAATGCTGAACGCCGCGTTGTTGAGTTTGTTGGCGTCCCTCGTGGTCTGCTCGCGGGCGACGTACTTATAGGCCTCGGCCGAGGCGCGTCCGGTGCCGAAGATGTTGAACGGCACGCAACCGGGCACCACCAGGGCGGCCCGGGCGGCGGTTAGGTTCGGGTTACTGGCGACGGGCGCGCAGGCGGGCTGGCCGTTGGCGCCGGTGATCACATAGGCGGCCGCGAGGAAGTTGGGGTCGTGCGGCATATTGGTGTTCAGGAGGTGCTGCACCGTCTTGCCAGTCTGCACCGAAGCTTCCCAGCTCCAATCCTCGAACACCTTGCCTCTCAAGCCCGCCACGAAGCGATGGGTCTTGGTGGTGTTGTCGCTGTTCCAGGCGCCGAAGTCGGTGTTCCAGCGACCCACGTTGAGGGTGGTGACATTGGCCGCCACCATCGCCGCGCGCGTGGCGGCAGGCAGGAACGGATTGTCGCGCGAGACGATGATCGAGACGGTCTGCGGCGTGTTCGACTTGGCGCCGCTGTTGTTCAGATAGCCAAAGCCGCCCTCGATGAAGCCGGTGATGGTCGGGGTGAAATCGTAGGAGAGCCGCGCCATGCCGGCGCCGCGGGAGTAGGGATAGGAAAGCTGGTAGGAAGTGAATTGGTTGTTGCCGTAGTTAGCGTCGCTGCCGACCATCTGCGTGCCGAGCACCGTGCCGTACTTGAAGGCGTAGGGCTGGCCGTTGGCGTCGAAGGCGGTGCCCTTCAATGGCCCGCTGGTGACGATGCTGCCCGGTGTGAGCGAAGACAGCTCCACACCCATCAGATAGCCCTGGGCGGGCACGCCCGCCGCGCGGGTGGTGCCGAACGGCACCAGGCCCGGTTCGGCCTTGCCGTAGTCCCGGGTATAGGCGCTGCCGGTGCCGTCGGTATCGCTGTAGTCGCCGCCGACGACCAGGCGCCCGCGGCCCTCGTTGAACTGCATGCCCGTGGCCAGGCTGACCGACCACTGCTCATTGTCGCCGCGCTCGGAGATGCCGTACTGGGCGTTGCCCTGCACGCCTTGGATGCGGTCTTTCAGGATGAAGTTGACGACGCCGGAGATGGCGTCCGAACCGTAGGCGGCCGAGGCGCCGCCGGTGACCACTTCCACCCGGTCGATCAGGCTGGACGGGATATTGTTGGAGTCGATGGTGTTGGTGATGGTGTTGGACACCATGCGGCGGCCGTCCAGCAGCACCAGGGTGCGCGTCGACCCGAGGCCGCGAAGATCGAGCGGCGCCTGGCCGGTGGTGCCTGTGATGCCGCGGGTGTTGTTGGTCGGTCCGTTGACGCGGAAGCCGGGCAGTTCGTTGGTGATTTCCGACACGGCGGCGGGCGCACGTTGTTCGATCACCTGCGCTCCGAGCACCTTGACCGGGGTGGGAGCCGAGAAGCCGCTCTGCAGACGGCTGCCGGTGACGACCACTTCCTCGACCTGCGCCTCCGCGGCGGTCTGGGCCAGGGCGGAATGTCCGCCCAGCAGTGCAAGAATCGAAGCCGAGGCCAACAGGCCAAATGAATAACGCATGGTACTCTCCCCGTGAACCGGCAACAGCTCTTTGTGCCCTGAACTGCACCGCAGCCCGGACTGGCTTCGCCGGCAAATTGTCTTGCACAGGCCTTGGTCACCTGTGGGGGACCACGTACTAACGCCCCGGATGTCCACGCCCCCGCTTAAGTACTAGGTTCGCGTTAGGCTCCAGCAAATTGATATGTTCGGATGAGATAGTGCCTTTTTCGCATGATGGAGACCCGTGGCCGGCCTTGCGGGTTGACTGGGCATGCCGCGCGAAGCGCGGGTGTTCCTAGTCCGCGTTCTTGCGGCGTGGCGGCGCCTGGGCCAGCTCCAGCGGATCCTCCGGCGATGTCCGCCCCTTGGCCTCGTCCACCAGCCAGTTGATGAATTTCCGCAAAGCCGGGGCGGCCGTGATGCCCTCCGGCGCCACGACATAATAGGCCATCGGCGTCTGCAACGGCCGGTCGAACAGCACGACCAGGCTGCCGGACTCCAGTTCCGGCGTGGCCAGGAACAACGGCACCAGCGATACGCCAAGCCCCGCCACGGCGTGCTGGATCACCATTTCGAACTGCTCTAGGCGCGGACCGCGGAAGGCATTGGGAATCTGCAGTCCCGCGTCCTCATACCAGTCGGCCCAGGCGGTGGGCCGGGTGGCCTGGTGGATCAGTTGCGCGCGGCTCAGGTCGCGCGGCTCGCGCAGGTTCAACCGGTCGCGATACTCCGGCGTGACGACCGGGATCATGATCTCGTCGAACAGGTGGTGCGCCCGCGCGCCGGCCCAGTTGCCCGAACCGACGTGGATCGCCGCGTCGAACGGTTCGGCGGAGAAATCGAACATGGTCAGACGCGTGGAGAAGTTGATCGTGATCTCGGGGTGCTGCTTATAGAAGGCCGGCAGGCGCGGAATGAGCCAGCGTGTCGTGAACGCGGCGAGCACGGCGATGTTGAGGATCGTCTCGGAGATCGGCGCAACCTGCTGCGACAGGTCGACCAGTTCCGACAACATGTCGCGGATCTTCACATGGTAGAGGCGCCCGGTGCCGGTGATCGTCACGCGCTTGCGGGCGCGTTCGAACAGCACCACGCCCAATTTGCGTTCAAGCGACTGTATGTGCCGGCTTACCGCGCTCTGCGCGAGGGCGAGTTCGATGGCGGCGCGCGTGAAGCTACCGTGACGGGCGGCGCTCTCGAAGGCCACCAGCTCGCTCATGGACGGAAGGGACTTACGCTGCACGGTCTATGCCAAAATTGAATGCTGTCAGAAGGATATATTACTTTTCACAAGAACTTACGCGAGCTCAATCTTCACGCGACTCGGCGTCGCCGATGACAGGCGTCGCGCGGCGACAAAAAAAGGCCGACCCCTGAGGGCCGGCCATAGTTGTCATGCAGTGAGGGCTGCAACAACGGTCTCGTAGAATCCTACCGGCCGACTTCCGGAGACAGGGCGGCGGCGAGGTCGCCCCCGCGCTCCTCGCACTTGGCCTCCTCAGGCACGATCGCATCCGGATCCTTGTTCAGGTTGAGCGTCGCATTGGTCATGGTCCAAGGCTCCATCAGCATCGGGTCGATAGCGGTGACCTGATAATGCAGGATGTCGCCTTCGCGGCGGATGCGCTCGACCACTTCCAGTTCGTTGGAATGGATGTAGCCGTTGGATACGAACCAACTCTCGTCGGTGAAACCGGTGGTGTGGATCACCAGGGTATCGCCTTCCCACTTGCCGACCGAGTCGCCGAGCCAGGTCTGGTCCAGGGCGCGGGCCGCGTTGTGCGGCCGGCCGTCGATGGGGACGATACGGCGCCAATTGGCGTTGTCGTTGAAGATCAGGACGACATGCTTGTCCGTCTGGAAGATCGCTTCCGGGGTCTGGTTATAGCGCGGGAAGCTGACGAAGCATTTGAACGACGGATCGCTCTGGCGGCCGTTGTTCCAGTCCAGCTCGCGGACCTTGTCCCAGTACTCGGGCTTGTACACGGGACGGTTGGTGATGCCGCGCCTCAGAACCTGGCCGTCGTCCTCGAAGCTCTCCAGCGTGCCGTCGCGGGTATAGTACTGCGGCTCGTCGTCCCCCTTGCGGGCATCGCCGGCGCCGACGGTTCCGTTCCAGAAGCCGGTCAGGTCCGGATGGCCGTTACGCATCGGATTGGCCGCCGCCGTCTGCGCCACCGCCTGCGTCGCCGACACCGCCAGGACGGCCGCGCCGGCCGCGGCCATAAGAAGTTTCCGAATATCACGAGTCATCAGCGCGCGTTCCCAATCCAAGCCGTTGTTCTTCGCCCAGGCGAGGGCGCCTGGGCGGTTGCTTCCTGTTACGCCTATTCGCCCTTTTCGAGCGTGCCGGCGGCCAGGTTGACCTTGCGGCCGTTGGGGAAGGTCAGCTCGCGCAGGAAGCCCTTGTTCGAGCCGTCACGCGACGGGTTGATGATCATGGAGAACTGATCACCGGCAACGAGGACGTTGCGCTGGGTCAGGCCGGCGCGGCGCATGCCGTTCACATTCGAACTTTCGATTTCCCAAACCGACTGCTTTCCGTCCGGTCCGACGACGCGGAATTGGAACTGGCTGTGGGGGTTGATCATCTCCACCTTCACCAGGGCGCCCTTCATGGTCACGAACTTGTCGGCGACGAACGAGGCGTTCACCGCGTGGTGAGCGAGGGCGGCTCCGGCGGCCGCCAGAGCCGTGGCGGCTGCGGCGATCGCGATAAATCCAGATTTCCTCATTTTGGGTTCCTTATGCTTTGTCCCTCAGGACTATTATTTGGGGACGGCCGCTGCTTTTGCAACATCAGGTATTGGGAAGGCCGCATACGAGTTGGTGTGACCTTCGGTGACGGTCAAATCCATCACCACCCGTCCGCCGCGCTTCTGCACGATGTGGTGCGGGAAGTAGGTGCCGTAGACCTCGATGTCCTTGTAATCACTGTATTCCATCACCAGAGGCTGGCCGTTCTCGACCGTCTCGACCTTTTCGGGGCGGTTATCGTTGGCCAGGGTGACCTTCATGGGCGCGCCGTCGGCGGGCGAGGGGAAGGTAAGGGTGGTCTTGCCGCCGACCTCGGCGGTGGTGATCTTGCTACCGGCGTCGGCCGCCGCCCAGATCGCGGCGTGCGGATAAAGCCAGACCTGGCGCAGGCGCGTTGCGGCCTGGCCCGGCGCGGCGGTAGCGCCAAGGCCCGGGGTGGTCTCGTTCCAGGCCAGCTTGTCGCGCACCACTTCGATCCGGTGTGACTTGACACCCTTCGGGTCGGTTAGCTCCCAGTCCATCCGGGCGGCCGGCATGTAGTGCGCGATGTCGGCGACGACCTTGTCGACCTTGTAGCTGGTGCGGCCCATCTGCACCGTGCCGTTGGCGGTGTAGCGGATGAGGATGACGCCCTTGTTGGTGGTGCGGCCGGTGCCGCGGATCATGCCCAGGGCGTTGCCGGCTTCTTCCAGAATGCCGCCTGTGCCGTTGATCTCGCGCCGCGCGCGCGCGGGGCGCTGAGCATCTGCGCTGTCGACGACGCCGACGAAGGCGATGGCAATAGCCAAGGAGAGAACAGCGCGCTTCATCCAGACTCCCGTAATCGTTTCTGTCGCCCGATAGGGCTTTCGTTTTGGCGCAGTTATTCGCGCGAGCCGTAGCTTGAGACTTATTGATTAGAAAACAAAAGTGATATGTTTCTATATACTGATGCCATTTCGAGATGAACGACGGGCGCCGAGCGGCGAGCAGAGCCGATAAATTCATGCGTTTCCGGCATCAATCGATAGAATCTTGTCACTTTACGAGCAGTGACGATTGGGTTCCCGTTCGGGTCAGGGAGGCCCAAGTCACAGAAATGCATACGACCTTCTCGTGGAGCCCCGGAGAGTCGCGCGTGCGACTGCGCCGCGCCGCAAAGATGACCAGCCGGGGCGGACGCTGATGCCGCTTCTCGCCTGGCTTTACGAAACCAATATCTCGCACTGGATTCGCGAGTCCGTGTGGGGCCATCCCATCCTGCTCTGCTTACATGCCTTAGGTATGGCCGCCGTGGTCGGCGTGGTGCTGGTGCTGTCGATCCGGGTCGCCTTTGGCTGGCCGCGGAGCATCGCGCCGGCGTCCTACGGCGGGCTGCTGCAGGGAGCGCGCTGGGGCTTCCTGGCCAATCTGGCGTCGGGTGTCCTGCTATATATGAGCAACGCTCCGTCGCTGACGCTGAACTGGACCTTCCAGGCCAAGATCGCGCTGATCGTGGCGGGCGGCATTTCGATCCTGGTCGTCTGGCGGATGGTGACGGCGAGCCCGCCGGCCGCCGACGGGACGGCGCAGGCGGTCACCATCCAGGCCAGGACGGCGGCGGTGCTGACGATCATATTCTGGCTCGCGGCGATCCTGGCCGGCCGCTACATCGCCTACACCCTCAAGTACGTGAGCGTCTGAGCGATGAGCGTTGCACACTTCTACGACTGGGCTCACGACACGGCGCTGGGCGAATTTATGCGCGCCGCCAGCTGGGCTTTCTCTGCCTGCGAGACGCTGCACTTCATGGGGCTATGCCTGCTGCTGGGCGCCCTGCTGGTCATCGACCTGCGCATCCTGGGCTTCTATCGTCAGATCAGGATCGACTCGGCGATGAAGCTGGTCCCGCTGGCGGTCGCCGGCTTCGCGATCAACCTGCTCACCGGCGTCTGTTTCTTCGCCTCCGACCCGTTCAACTACGGGACCAACTGGATGTTCGGGGTGAAGATGGTCCTGATCGTGCTGGCGGGGATCAACGCCATCTATCACGAGGTCGCCTGCAAGGCGCGGCTGTGCGGCCTGCCCGAGGGGGTCGAGCCTGACCGCACCGCGAAGTTCGTCGCCGCCAGCTCACTGGTGCTGTGGACCCTGGTGATCATCGCCGGCCGGCTGCTGCCGCAGTTCGGCATCGAGGGATGAGCGGCCTGTTGGGGAAGCTCTGGGGGAAGACGGCGATGAAGCGTGGTCGATTTGGCCTGGGACTGGCGGTCGCCGCGGCGGCCAGTCTGGCGGCGGCGGGCTTCGTCGCGGCGCAAAATCCCCGGCCGACGACCGGCCTCGCCGATTTCCCCAAGGAGCCCTACGCTGGCGTCACGGTCATGCGCGACGTTGTCTATGGGCCGGACGCCAAGCACAGGCTCGACTTCTTCGCCGTCACCGCGCCACGCCGCGCGCCGCGCACCACGGTGATCTTCGTGCACGGCGGCGCCTATCGCGGCGGCGACAAGCACGCGCCGGGCAATTTCGACTACGAGAACATCATGCTTTGGGCCAGGCGCGCTGGCATGATCGGCATCAACATGAATTACCGCCTGTTCGAGGGCGCTGGCTTCCCGGCGCAGGAGCAGGACCTGGGGACCGTGGTCCAGTGGGCCAAGGCCAATGTGGGGAAGTACGGCGGCGATCCCAACCGCATCTTCCTGTTCGGCCACTCGTCCGGCGCGGCGGTGGTGGCCAACTACGCCACCATGCCGCAGTTCAAACGCGAGCCGGCCATCCGTGGCCTGATCCTGCTGTCCAGCATCATGGACAACAACTACTACGACAAACCCTGGGCCTATTACGGCGCCACCGACAAGAAGACGCTGGAAGCGCTCTCGCCGCAGACCAACCTGGCGAAATCCAGGATCCCGGTGCTGATGGGCCATGGCGACAACGACAGCGTCACTGTGTTGGCGCAGATGCCGGCCGCGCGGGCCAAGCTCTGCGCCGCCGGTCGCTGCCCGGACTTCGCCGTCACCCAGGGCGACCACGCCGGTGTCGCGCATGCGATTGGCGGCTGGGGCGGCGATCCGACCTTCGGCAACCGCGCCCTGGAATTCATCGGAAAAACACCATAGCGCGGCGCCCGCCTTCTGGCGGGCATGCTCGCGCAGCGACCGCCTAAACGGCGGCGCATCACAGGAGGAGACGACATGATCCGCACCAATCGACGTCTGGCAACCCTTGTCGCCGGCCTGCTGCTGGGGACCAGTCTGGCGGGGGCCGCCATCGCGCAGCCGCAGCCGCGCGTAGCCAACGGGATCACGGCGGGGAATGTCATCGTCGAGCCGCCGACCCTGATCTCGATCGGGTTGGAATGGCCGATGGCCGGCGACGACAATCGCAACTCCTCGGTGGCCGTGTCCTACCGTAAGAAGGGCGATCAGGCGTGGAAGAATTTCCTGCCGATGCTGCGCACCCAGAACGAGGAGGTGCTGACCGCATTCCCGGGCACGTTCAAGACCGGCAACGGTTTTGTCGGCAGCATTTTCGACCTGCAGCCGGCCACCGATTACGAAGTGCGGCTGGTGCTATCGGATCCCGACGGTATCAAGGGTCAGGCTCAGAAGCTGGTGAACGTGCGCACCCGCGCCGAGCCGATGCCGGCGGCGGGGGGCAAGACCTACCACGCCTATCCGGGCGACTGGAAAGGCGAGGTCATCCAGCCGGCGTTCTATGGGTTGTACGCGGCCTACTACAACAACAGCGACGTCGGCTCGGAACGCTACAACGCCTATCCGGCGCGCGTGCAGCCGGGCGACACCATCCTGGTGCACGGCGGGCTCTACAAGGACCGGTGGGACGTCTACTGGACCACCTCCATGCCGGCCCCGGCCCCGGCCGACCACCGCGAATGCTGCGGCACCACGTTTGACGGCACCTACTACCTGACCGCCAGCGGCACGGCCGAGAAGCCGATCGTCATCAAGGCGGCGGGCGACGGCGAGGTGATCTTCGACGGCGGCGGCAACCACACCCTCTTCAACCTGATGGGGGCCAGCTACAACTATTTCGAGGGCATCACCTTCCGCAACACCAACGTCGCCATCGACGCCGGCAAGAAGCGGATCGCCGGCGGTGAAGGCCTGACGGTGAAGAAGTCGAAATTCCTCAACGTCGGCATCGGCATCTCGACCGACTGGTCGGGAGCGAAGAATTTCTACATCGTCGACAACGTCTTCGTCGGCAAACACAATCCGCGCGTCCTGGTGCCGTTCGACATCGACAGCGAGAACGGCAAGCGCTTCGCGGCCGACGGCGCCACCAACGACGACCGCAAGAACCTGTCCTTCGCCGCCATCAAGATCTACGGCTCGGGCCACGTGATCGCGTACAACTCGTTCCGCAACTTCCACGACGGCGTCGCGCATACGATCTACGGCCTGCCGGACGGCTATCCGAACATGATCCGCGACCGCATGCCGGTGTCGAACGACTACTACAACAACGACATGTCCAACCTGCACGACGACTGTTTCGAGATCGACGGTCAGGTCTACAACGTGCGGATTCTGCGTAACCGGTGCGTCAACGCCGCCGGTTCAGCCTTCAGCACCCAGCCGCTGTTCGGCGGCGCGGGCTATATCGTGCGCAACACGATCTACAACGTGCCGGGCGGTTCGCGCGGCCTGAAGTTCGCCGGCTCCAGTGGCGAGCTGGTGTACAACAACACCTTCGTCAGCGCCGAGATCGTCGCGGGCGGCATCGGGCCGATCTCCAACGGTCACTTCCGCAACAACCTGGTGATCTCGGGCACGCCCACCAACGGCGCTTTCAGCATCGCCACGTTCACCGACTACACGACGTCGGACTACAACGGGTTCATGTCCGGCGCCCAGGCCCGCAACCAGTTCGCCTGGCGCGGGCCCAAGCCGGGCATCCGCCAGAGCTATGAGGTGCCGGTGGAACTGCGCACGCCGGACAATGTGTATCCGGCCTATCAGATCGGAACTCAGCGCACCCGGCCGCAGCTGGTGAATGAGGGCCTGGTGCAGCAGAACTTCCCGACCCTGGCCGCCTACCAGCAAGCCACCGGACAGGACCGCAACAGCCGACTGGTCGATCTGTCGATCTTCGAAAGCATGCGCATGACCGACTACGATCATCCCACCCGTGTCTATGATCCGACCAAGATCGACTTCCGCATCCGCGCGGGATCTGCGGCGGTCGACGGCGGGACCATCCTGCCGGGGATCACCGACGGCTTCGCCGGCGCCGCCCCCGATCTCGGCGCCGTGGAACAGGGGCAGCCCGAGCCGCATTACGGACCGCGCTAAGTGGATGAAGCGGTTCAGAACAAGCTTAAGTGAATATCTGCGCATTGCGTAGAACGCTGGAGAGAGCCGCGATACAATCTGTTTGGCCGATAGTAAGAGGCTCGCCATCATTATGCTTGTGTCAGTAGGAGGCCGCGTCGAGCCGAACGTGCGATTTCGGCCGCCGGCGAACGAAACGCCGGTGGTCGCCGCCGCAGCCTTCGATGTGTTTGGCCCTTGGTTCACGAATGCTACGGCTGTTGCGGCGACAGCTTGGCGGAACTCGGCCCGAGATAGAAAAATTTCGGGAAATCAGCGTCTAAGAACCCGCAGCCTGCACGGGGGCGGGTGCGGATGGCGCCATAAAAGGCATGATTTCATCCAAACATATTGCTTTTCAGGACCTACCATCGCCGCACAGGTTGATCGGGTAGGGTGGGATTTTGGCGCTCAATGAAGCCTTTGGATGATGTGAAGGTCGTCGACCTGAGCCGAGTTTTGGCTGGCCCCTGGGCCGGCCAATTGCTCGCTGACCTCGGGGCGGAGGTGATCAAGGTCGAGCGACCTGGCGTCGGCGACGACACTCGCGAGTGGGGCCCGCCTTATGCGGACTCGCCCGAAGCGGAAGCGCCGGGGGAGTCCGCCTATTTTCTCTCGGCTAATCGGGGCAAGCTCGGCATCGCCGTGGACTTCACCACCGAGGCCGGCCGCAAGGTGATCGAGCAGCTGGTCGCCCAGGCGGACGTGGTGCTGGAGAACTTCCGGGTCGGCCACCTGGCTAAGTACGGCCTCGACTACGCTTCCCTGGCCAAGGTGAAGCCGGACATCATCTATTGCTCGATCAGCGGCTTTGGTCAGACCGGACCCTATGCCCTGCGGCCGGGCTACGATTTCATCGTCCAGGGCCTGGGCGGGCTGATGAGCGTCACCGGCGTGGCCGACGGCCAGCCCGGCGGCGGGCCGCTCAAGGCGGGCGTGGCCCTGACCGACATCATGACCGGTCTTTACGCCGCCAGCGCGGTGCTCGCGGCCCTGCATCACAGGAACCGCACTGGCCTTGGCCAGCATATCGACATCGCCCTGCTCGACGTGCAGGTGGCGACCCTTGCCAACCAGGCGCTAAGCTATCTCGTCTCCGGACGCAGCCCCGAGCGGATCGGCAACGACCATCCCAGCATTGTCCCCTACCGGACCTTCGACGCCCTCGACGAGCCGTTCAACATCGCCGTCGGAAACGACGCGCAGTTCGTCAAGGTCTGCAATATCCTGGGGCTGGATTCGCTGGGCGCGGACCCGCGTTTCTCCTCCAACGCCGCCCGCGTCCGCCACCGCGGCGAGCTGGTGCCGCTGCTGCAGGGGGCGCTGGCCACACGGCCTGCGGCGGAGTGGCTCAACCTGCTGAAAACTGGCGGCGTGCCGGCCGGACCGATCAATTCCCTGAAAGCCGTGTTCGACGATCCGCAGGTGAAGCATCGCGGGACACGGATCGACCTGCCGCACAAGACCCTCGGCACCGCGCCCGGCGTCGCTTGTCCGGTGCGGTTCTCGCAGGCCGAGGTCGGCTCAAAGATATCGGCGCCGGTCCTGGGCGAACACACGATCGCGATCCTGCAGGGGCGGCTTAAGCTCAGCCAGGCGGAGATAGACGCCCTGATCGCCGCCGGCGCCGTGGCGGCCCATCCCGAGTACCTGGACGTCGACAAGACCAGAGCCACGCAGACCGCTGAGTAGACAGGGCGAACCTGAGCGGGCACGCTGCAAGAAATAATCGGGGGGATAAGATGCCGAAGCCAACCAAGACCGTCGCGGCGCCCGCTGCGAGCGAGGGCTCCGGCGCGGCGCCGATCAAGGTCGGGGTCTACAGCTACTACGTCCTCGCCGTCCTGCTGCTGATCTACATCGTCAACTTCATCGACCGCACGATCCTCAGCATCGTCGCCCAGCCGATGAAGGAGGAGCTGGGCCTAGCCGACTGGCAGCTTGGCGTACTCAGCGGCATCGCCTTCGCCGTCTTCTACGTGGTCATGGGCGTTCCCGTGGCGCGGCTGGCCGAGCGGCGTAACCGGGTGAAGATCATTTCCGGCCTGATCGTCATCTGGTCGATCATGACCGCCGTGTGCGGGCTGGCGCAGAATTTCACCCAGATTCTACTGGCGCGTTTTGGTGTCGGCGTCGGTGAGGGCGGCTGCTCGCCCGCCTCGCACTCGATCATCGCCGACTATTTCCCGCGCAAGCAGCGCTCCTTCGCCCTGTCGCTCTATTCGATGGGCATCCCCGCCGGCGCCCTGTTCGGGGCCCTGATCGGCGGCTGGACGGCGCAGCACTTCGGCTGGCGCATGGCGTTCATGGTGGTGGGCCTGCCGGGCCTCCTGCTGGCTCTGCTGATGTTGACGATCCGTGAGCCGCTGCGGGGCCGGTTCGATCCGGTGGCCTCCACTGAAGCACCATCGCTGATGGACGCGCTCAAGCTGCTGGCCCGCAAGAAGACCTTCGTGCACATCTGCATCGGCGCGACCCTGGCCACCTTCGCCAACTACGGCATCTCCTCCTTCGCCGTGCCCTACCTGCTGCGCGGTTTCGACATCAAATTGGCCGCCGCCTCCTCCGGCTACGGCCTGGTCACCGGCATCGCCGCCGTATTCGGCGTGGCCCTGGGCGGCTGGCTGGTCGACCGTTTCGGCGCCAAGGACCGGCGCTGGTACACCTGGATCCCGGCCATCGGCGTGGCGCTGTCGACGCCGCTCTACATCCTGACCTTCGCCCAGACCAGCCTGGTCGCCCTGGCCAGCTTTGTGGTGCTGCCGGCGATCATCCACTACCTGTACATGGGTCCGACCTACGGCCTGACCAGCAACCTGGTCGAGCCGCGCATGCGCGCCACGGCCGCGGCCATCCTGCTGTTGTTCATGAACCTGTTCGGCCTGGGGTTTGGTCCGACCGTCGTCGGGATATTGAGCGATATCTTCGCCAGCAATGCCTACGCCGGCCAGTTCCTGACCGACTGCCCGGGCGGGATCGCGCCCGCCGGTTCGGCGGCGCCTGCGCTGGCGGCGTGCAAGCTGGCCTCGTTCACCGGCCTGAAATACGGAATGTATGTCGCCGCCGCCGTCTACCTCTGGTCGGCCGTGCACTACTTCCTGGCCGCGAAATCCGTCACCGCGGACCTCGCCGTCTACGATCACTAGCCTTGCGGCGGCCGGGTTTTCCGGCCGCCCAATATTCTCAAAACCGCTGAATAGCGCGCTCAATCGGCGGATCGGACTGCGCGCGATACCATACAGTTATGGCATCAATTCATCGCATAAAAGCACTTTTAACTATCGTGCGGGCAATGCACCGTTTTGCCAGCAACACGAATTCTTCGACCAGCATGCTGAGGTGACCAATACAGGACCTAGTGCGCGGCCGGTAAAATCCTAGAAGTTGCGACCTTCTACGCTTCGCGCGCAGCCAGATACACACTCAACATGCGTAGACACAAAAGCAATATGACTGCAGCAGGGAGGAAAATCATGAAGATGTCCGGTGCGACAGCCGTGCTCACGGGGGTGGCGATCGCCGTGGTCGTGGGCGCTATCGCGTTCGTAGCGACGCCCGCGCCCACCATCCGAGCCATGGCGGCGGCGAAGGACTCGCACCCGGACTTCTCCGGCTCCTGGTGGCCGGGGCCCGAGGGAGAGTCGCCCACGAACCTCGTCGCCTTGGGCAACCCGAAGAGTATCGGCTGGGCGCCGCTGAGCCAGGGCCTTCCCGAGAACCGTAAGCCGCCGACGCCGGAGGAACTGCAGGCCAACGCGCTTAAGTCCGAGGCGCGGTTCGAAAGCCTGGCGGTGACTGACGACCTGACCCGGCTGGCCAACGCCACCGGCGCGCCGCCGCCCGCGACGACGCCGGAAGGCGACAAGCGCTACAAGGAATTGAGCACCGGCACCTACGTCAAGGATTACAACGAAGCTTGCATGTCCCCGACGGTGATCAGCGGCCTGATGCGCGACTCGGCCGACATCGTGCAGACGCCGACCAAGCTGGTCATGCAGAGCGACACCGGGTTCACCCGGACGATCTATATCGACGGCCGCGACGACAGCAAGGCCATCCCCAGCATGTTCGGCTATTCGGTCGGCAAGTGGGAGGGCAAGACCCTGGTCGTCACCACCACCAACATCGCGGGCAAGTTCATCGCCGCCGGCCTGCGCAACGGCTGGCCGCTGTCCGAGAACGCCAAGCTGACCGAGTGGTTCTCGATCACGCCGGACGGCAAGACCCTGGCGATCAAGCGCGTCTTCGAAGACCCATTGTACTACAAGGAGCCGATCGGCTCGATGATGTACTTCGACAGATCGCCCGATGATCTTTTCGTGTCTCCGTGCGTCGAGGGACTGGCCGACCAGCCCTACAAGCAGGCGTCCGAGTCGCTCTACAAGAGCCTGGGCAAATGATCCGACTCTCAGCACCTCAAGGGCCGCCCGGCGCCCGCCTTTCGGGAGCCATGTACATCGTCTTGCTCGTTGCGACCTCCGCATTGACGGTCGTTGCCGCGCCGATGGACCACGCCATGGCGCAAACCGGAGCAGGACACCCGGATTTTTCCGGATCCTGGTGGCCGGGCCCGGAGGGCGAATCTCCGACCCACATTGTCGCCTTGCGTAATTCACGGAGTATCCCCTGGGCGCCGCTAAGTAAGGGGCTCCCGGAAAACCGCAAACCACCGACCGACGCTGAGCGCGCCGCCGTCGCGCTCAGCAGCGAAACCCGCTACACCGCCCTGGCCGTGACCGACGACCGGACGAGGCTGGCAAATCTGACCGGTCAACTTCCCCCCGCGCTCACACCGGAAGGCGATCAGCGCTATCGCGAACTGAGCGCCGGCACCTACGTCAAGGACTACAACGAAGCTTGCCTGGCTCCCAACGTCATCAGCGGCCTGGCGCGCGACTCGGCCGACATCGTGCAGACGCCGACCAAGATCGTCATGCAGAGCGACCTTGGTTTCACTCGCACGATCTGGATCGACGACCGTGACGACAGCAAGGCCATCCCCAGCATGTTCGGCTATTCGATCGGCAAATGGGAGGGGCAAACTCTCGTGGTCACCACCACCAACATCAGCGGCAAGTTCATCGAGTCCGGACAGCGCAACGGCTGGCCGCTCTCGGAAAACGTCAAACTGACTGAATGGTTTTCGCTGTCGCAGGACGGCAAAACCCTGTCGATCAAGCGCATCATGGAAGATCCGCAGTATTACACGGAGCCCCTCGGCTCGATGATGTCTTTTGAAAAGACGCAGGATGATCTTTTCGTATCGCCCTGCGTCGAAGGCTTGGCAGACCAACCTTACAAGCAGGCCTCAGACGACCTCTACCAAGCTCTCGGCAGATGAGCGGCCACCGTTTTTCGCATTTCGCAAACTAGGGAGATTGAGACATGAAGCGGGCTATTATCCTCACAATTGCCGCCCTGGCGATACCGCAGTTCAGCCAGGCCCACCATTCGACCAACCTGTACGTCGATGTCTCCAAGAAGGTGTCGGTGACGGGCGAGTTCGACAGCTTGAAGCTGGTCAACCCGCACGCGCTGCTGATGTTCTGGGCGCCCAACGCCAAGGGCGAGCGGGTGTTGTGGTCGGTGGAAACCCACGCGGCCGGTAACATGATCCGCCTCGGCTGGCGGCCGCAGATGTTCAAGCGCGGCGAGAAGATCACGGTGACGGGTAATCCGTCCCGGAACGGAAGCCCGTACCTGAACCTCGTCGAGGTCGTTTTCGCCTCGGACGGATATCACCTGAGCCCGCAGAAGGCGAACAAGGCGCGGAAACCTACATAGCCCGTCTCTAGACGACGTCGTCCACGGCTCAAGACCGCGTATCGTGCAACGTTACGCGGCGGGCGGGGTGCTGCCTTAAGAAACGAAACATTGGGGGGACCGCCATGCTACGCGCCACCGCGCTTTTCAGCTCCGCATCCATTCTTGTCCTGCTGACACCGCACGTCGCGCTGTCGCAAACAGCGGCGACGGCTGAGGCCGCCGTGGAAGAAGTCGTCGTCACGGGCTCGCGCCTGCAGTCCGGCTTCGCCGCGCCGACGCCGGTGAAGGTGGTCGGCCAGGAGATGATCCAGCAGCGCGCCCCCGCCGGCGCCGGTGAGCTGATCTCGGAAATCCCAGGCTTCCGCCCCGTGGGCCCGGGCATCGCCACCCGCAGCGGCACCAGCACCACCGGCGGCCAGAACCAGCCTGACCTGCGCGGCCTTGGGCCGACGCGCACCCTGACGCTGATCGACGGGCGGCGGGTGGTAGGCACCAACGCCACCCAGACGGTGGACATCAACACCATCCCGACGAACCTGATCGGCCGTGTGGAAGTGGTGACCGGCGGCGCCTCCGCCGCCTATGGCTCGGACGCCGTGGCGGGCGTGGTGAATTTCATCTTGCTGGACCGCCTGACCGGCCTGCGCGGCAGCGTCACCAAGGGCATCTCGGCGAAACTCGACAACCGCGAACTCGACTTCACCTTCGCCGGCGGCCACGCCTTCCTCGACGACAAGCTGCACGTCGTGCTGGGCGGCGACTACAGCAAGAACGAAGGCGTCCCCTACATGTACAACCGCAAATGGGGCGCGCGGGAGCCTGGCCAGCTGGCCAATCCCGTCACCCGGGCAGCGGGCGTGCCGGCGGTGCAGTACATTGAGGGCGTCGAGTTTTCGACCATGACGCCGGGCTCGATCATCCAGTCCGGTCCGTTGAAGGGCACCGCCTTCGACATGAACGGCAATCCCTACGCCTTTCAGTACGGCACCGTGGTCGGCACCCAGATGTACGGAAGCACCGCCAACTACGGCAACAACCAGTTCATGGCCTTCAACATCAAGAACCCCATCGAGCGCGCCGGCTTCATGGGACGGGCCACCTACGACCTGAACGACGACACCTCCCTGTTCATCGAGGGGGGTTACGGCATGATGGATAACGCCGGCACCAAGAGCAACATCACCCAGCAGCTAGCGCTGACGGTGTCGCGAGACAACCCGTTCCTACCGGCGGCGACGCGCGCCGCCATGGTGTCCAACAACCTGACCACCGTCACCATCGGCCGGGTCAACAATGACATCGGGCCGTACGACATCTTCAACCACAACGAAACCTGGCGCATCGCCACCGGCGCCAAGGGCAAGATCTTCGACGACTGGAATTGGGACCTCTACTACCAGCACGGCGAGACGCAGAACGACTTCAACGTCAACGAACAGCATGTGCCCAACTTTCTGGCCTCGACCTATGTGGTCGCCGGGGCCAACGGCCAGCCGGTCTGCGGCCCCGTCGCCACCAACCCCAACCTGACCGCGGCGCAGCGGGCGATCGTCCAGCCGGGCTGCGTGCCCTACAACATCTTCGGCGACGGCCGCGCCTCCGCCGAAGCGATCAAATATGTGCGCCAGCACATGTACTCCGTGACTACCCTCAAGCAGGACGTCGCCGCGGCGACGATCTCAGGCGAGCCGTTCGAGAGCTGGGCCGGCCCGGTCTCGGTGGCGGCCGGCATCGAATACCGCAAGGACTCGATGGACCAGGTCGGCGACCCGGTCTCGGCGGTGGGCGGACCCTTCATCTTCGGCAACCCGCAGTCCTTCGCCGGCTCCAATTCCGTGAAGGAAGGCTTCGCCGAAATCGGCGTGCCGCTGGCGCGCGACATGCCGCTGCTCAAGGCGCTGGACGTCAACGGCGCGATCCGGCGCACCGACTACAAGATCAGCGGACCGGTCACCACCTGGAAAGTCGGCGCCACCTACGAGCCGTTCGACGCCATCCGCATCCGCGCTACCCAGTCGCGCGACATCCGCGCGCCCAACCTCAGCGACCTGTTCAGCATCGGCGGCGCCTCCACCGGCGGCATCGGTTCGCGCAATCCGTTCAACAACCAACAGGGCCAGTTCCGCGGCGTCGCGCGCGGCAACCCCAATCTGCTGCCGGAGGTCGCCGACACCTTCACCGCCGGCGTGGTGTTCCAGCCGACCTGGGAGTGGGCGTCCGGCTTCCGCGCCTCGGTCGACTACTACAACATCATCATCAAGGGCGTGATCGCCAGCGTCAGCTCGCAGGACACCATCAACCGCTGCTTCGCCGGCCAGACGATCTATTGTCCGCAGATCACCTTCGACAACAGCGTGTTCGGCGTCGCCGAGATACGCACTTTCGTCTATAACCTGAACAAGCTGGCCACCAACGGCGTCGATATCGACGTCAACTACCGCGTGCCGCTGGGCGACTTTCCCGGGCGGCTCGACCTGCGCGGGCTGTATTCGTTCGTCGGCGAACTGACCACCACCGATGTCAGCGGCCAGATCGACCGCGCCGGCGCCGCCCTGGCTGGCCTGCCGTCCAGGAGCGGCAATTTCACCGCCACCTATGTGGTGGGCCGTTTCACCGGCAGCCTGCAGGCCCGCTACACGGGTTCGATGATCCTCGACGCCAACCTCCGACAGCCGGGCGACTCCGACTACAATGCCGCAGCGACCAACAGCGTGAGCCAGAACCGCTGGCCGTCGACGGTCTATTATAACCTGCAGGGCCAGGTCGACATCTACCAGCGCGACGCCCGCCGGATACAGCTGTTCGGCGTGGTCAACAACCTGTTCGACAAACAGCCGCCGCTCTATGCTCCGGTGGCGATGAACACCACAGGGGCGACCAACCCGTACGACCTGGTTGGCCGCAGCTTCAAGTTCGGCTTACGCTTCGAGTTCTGATTTAGCGCTGTCGTTTCGCCGCGCTGAACGGGCGCCGTCCTGAGTCACCGCCAAGGGCCGCAGAGCATCCGGCCCGAAGCCAGACACTCAGGGCGGCCCTCAGTTTCACCGGCGGGCGCAGAACCTCGAGGGGAAGGCCGTGGATTCAAAGACGCGACGCAGATTTATCGAGTCCCTGGCCGCCGCCGGCATGCTGACGGCGGCCAGCCGCGCCCAGGCGATGATCACGGAGAACGACCGGGCCCTGTTGGCCAGGCGCGCCGCCTCCGCGCCCCGGCCCATGCCCGATCCGGAGAGCGATCCCGAGCTTGTGGCGCAATACCGGCGCCAGATGGACGCGGGCGACGTTCTCGCCAACGCTGATCCGTTGCCGGATGTGGCCGCCTACCATCCGGCCTTCCAGCTACGGCCGGGCCTGACCGCCGGCATCGCCGTGCCGCATGGACCGGGCCCGTTCCCGGTGATGCTGCACTGTCATGGCAACGGCTTCATCGCCGGCAGCGCGCGCAGCTACCGCCGCTTCACCATGGACTGCGCCCGCGGCGGCTTCCTCACCATTCTGCCCGACTACCGCCTGGCGCCGGAGAACAAGTGGCCCGCCGGTTTCGACGACCTGGTCTTTGCCGCCAACTGGGCGCGCGATCATTCCGGCCAGTTCAAGGGCGACGGCCGCAAGCTGCTCGTCACCGGCAACTCCGTCGGCGGCGGGATATCCCTGTCCCTAGCGCGCTATCTGCAGACCACTCCCGGGTCGCCGAAGATCGCCGGCGTGGCGTCGATGGACGGGCTGCCCGACAACTACGGCGCCTTCATCGCCAATCCGAAGGCCGGCCGCGCGCGGCGGATATCCTATTGGGCGAGCAGCACCGATCCCGAGCGGATCAGGGATCCGCGCATCAGCCCGGGGCAGGGGTTGCGCCCCGGCATGCTGCCGCCGGCGATCCTGCTCACCACCGGCAGCGCCGATTTCGCCGCGCCGGAAACGCTGGCCTTCGCCGTGCAGCTGCGCGCGCTGAACATCCCGTTCGAACTGCGCGTGTTCGAGGGCATGCCGCACGACGCGGCCAAACAGGCCCTGCTCGACGGCGGCCGCGAACAACTCGAGGTGCTGTTCAGGTTCGGTCACGCCGCCGTCGCGCGTTACGCCTAGGGGAAACAAAAATGCGCATGTCTCTGAAACTCGCCGCCTGCGCTGTCCTGCTGACCGCCGGCGCGGTCACGCCGGTGTCGGCGCATCACTCCGCCGAGGCCGCCTACGACATCAACAAGACAGTGACCTTCGAAGGCACGCTGCAGCGGATCGACTGGATCAATCCGCATGTCCTGTTCCACGTGGTTCAGACGGGGCCGGGCGCCCGCACCACCGCCTGGACGGTGGAGGCCAATCCGCCGCGCGGGCCTGGCCAAGAAGGATTTCGACGGCGCGATCGGCAAGAAGGTGACGGTCGAGGGCTGGCCGGGCCGCAACGGGCGCAAGATCGCTTATTTCCAGGTACTGAACTTCCCTGACGGCCGCCACATCAGCTTCAAACGCGCCAGCAGATAGGGAGCTTGAAGTGAACCACCGAAGGATTTCCCTGTCCGCCGCGGCCGTCGTCGCGGTCCTGGCGCTTTGCGCCTGCAAGCCGGCCGCGCCCGCCGGCGGCGCCACGCCGGAACTCAGCGACGGCCATCCCGACCTCAGCGGCGTCTGGGCTCCCAAGGGCATGGCTTTCAAGGTCGCCGACAACAACGGCTCGGTCGACATCACCTATGGCGGGGGCGGCGCCGCGCCGACGCCGCGCAACGCTGCGGCCGAGCCCAACACCCCTAAGTACAAGCCGGAGTTCCGCGACAAGGTGGCCGATTTCGCCCGCCGCCAGGACTTCATCGATCCGGTGTTCACCTGCGGCCGGCCCGGCGTGCCGCGCCTGGGACCGCCGGTGAAGATCATGCACACGGCGAACGAGATCGTGCTGCTCTACCAGCACTACCCGGTCGGCGATTTCTTCCGTGTCGTGCCGACCAAGGAAGGCGCGGCCTATCACGACGACCTGGAGCCGACCTTCAACGGCGACGCCGTCGGCCGCTGGGAGGACGACACCCTGGTGATCGAAAGCCGCAACTTCGTGCCCGACAGCTGGTTCGGCGAGGACGGCTACATCCACAGCCCGAACATGCGGGTGGTTGAGCGCTTTCGGCGCGAAGGCGACAGCCTGACCTACTCGGCCCAGGTCATCGATCCCGATATGCTGGAGGAGCCGTGGACCAAGCCGCAGGCGCAGCTCAGCATCAGCGACACGCCGATCGTGGAATCGCCACCCTGCACCGACATCTCGCGCCCGCTGCTGTCGACCGAAGAGCACCATTGACCCGGCCCCCGCGATCCCGGAGGCTGCGCTGATGCTTGACCTCGACTCTCTGGCGCAGTGGATTCAGCAGACGCCCTACAGCCAGTTCGTGCGCGGCTCGCGCAATACCTTCCCGCTGTTCGTGCCGATCGCCCTGGTGCTGCACCTGCTCGGCATAGCGGCGATTGTCGGCTCGTCCTTGCTGGTCGGCCTCCGGCTGCAGGGGCTGGTGGGAAAGTCGATGCCGGTGTCGGAGGTCAGCCGCCGAATGTTGCCGTGGATATGGACCGCCGTGCCGGTGATGATCCTCAGCGGCGCCACGGTCTTGAGCAACCGGCCGGGCCGCTACCTCCACAACCCTATCTTCCAGATTAAGATGGGCCTGCTGGCCACCGCAATACTGGTCACCCTGGCGGTGCACCGCATCTATGCACGTCAGGTCACGCCGCGCGCGGCCGAGGGCGCCGCGGCGCGGATCGCCGGGGCGGGGCTGATCGCCGTCTGGATCGCCACCCTGTTCGCTGGACGGTGGATTCCCTATGCCTACTGAGCTGCACGCCTTCCTGAGCGCCCTGCTGACGTCGATGGAATCCTGGGCCTTGCCCATGGCCGTGGTGGCCAGCAGCTTCTGGTTTCCGCTGGTGCTGACCCTGCATGTGCTGGCCATGGCGACGCTGGTCGGCTGTATCGCCGTGGTCGATTTTCGCCTGCTCGGGCTGGTCGCCAAGCATGTGTCCGTGGAGCGGTTCTCCGCCGACATTCTGCCCCTGACCTGGATCGCTTTCACCCTGGCCATCATCACCGGTGTGACGCTGTTTCCGCCCCAGGCGCTGCGCTACGCCGCCAATCCGATGTTCCAGGCCAAGATGCTGTTTCTGATCGCGGCGGGGATCAACATGCTGGTGTTCCACCGCATGACGCGGGCCGGGGCTCAGGCCAGCCCCAGCCATGTGCGGATCGCCGGCGCCCTGTCGCTGCTGTTCTGGATCGGCGTGCTGATCTGCGGTCGGTTCATTCCCTATTTCGGCGAGAACTCGTTTTAGGCCACATCGACCTTGCCGGCGTCGTATTCGTACAGCCAGTCGTAGCGCAGGCGCGAGACGTCGGGGTCCCACTCGCGGCTGATGTAGGCGTCGGCCAGGTCCGGATCGGCCAGAACCGGATTGTGGAAGCGCCCGGCCATTTCGCGCGACTTGCGGACGATGGAGGCGGTGCGCTCGGCGCGCAAACGCTCGAACCGTTTCAACGCCGCGGGCGGATCGCCCGGTGACGCCTCGATGCAACGCGCCAGCACCATCCCGTCCTCGATCGCCATGTTCGCCCCCTGCGCCAGGAAGGGCAGGGTGGGGTGGGCTGCGTCGCCCATCAGGCAGACCCGGCCCTGGGCCCAGGTGTCGAGCGGCTCGCGCCCGATCAGCGCCCATTTGAAAGGCTGGTCCAGGTTGCGGATCATGGCCTCGACATGGGGATGCCACCCGGCGAAGTCGGCCAGGCATTCTTCGTAGGTCCCGGCCTCGGTCCAGGATTCCACCGGCCAATCGCGGCCCTCGACGATGCCGACGAAGTTGAAGATCGCTCCGCCGCGCAGGGGGTAAGTGACCACATGGCCGCCGGGCCCGACCCAGTTGCAGCCCACGGGCCGGCGCAGGTGTTCGGGCAGGCCTTCGGCGCGGGCGATGCCCCGCCAGGCCATGATGCCGGTGAAGGCTGGCCGGTCCTGCACGCCCATGGCCGAGCGCACGGCCGAGTGCACGCCGTCCCCGCCGATCAGCACCCCTGCACGGGCCGTGTCGCCGCTCTCGAGTTGCAGGCGCACGCCGGTTTCGTCCTGGTCGAAGCCGCGCACCGCAGAGCCTAGGCGCACCACGTCAGGCTTGAGCGCCCGCGCCCCCTCGAGCAGGGCGCGGTGGAAGTCGCCGCGGTGCACCATCCAGTAGGGCGCGCCGAAGCGCTCGATACAATCGGCGCCCAGGTCGAACAGCTTCCAGGTGCGGCCGGTGCGCCAGTGGCGCACTTCCTTGGCGGCGGCCTCGGAGACGATGACGTCCATGGCCTCGCCTAGGCCCAAGTCGATCAGCACCCGCGAGCCGTTGGGGCCGATCTGCAGCCCGGCGCCGATTTCGCGCAGTTCGGCGGCCTGTTCGTGAATCTCGACGTCGATCCCCCGCCGCAGCAGGGCTATGGCCAGGGTCAAGCCGGCGATCCCCGCCCCGGCGATGGCGACCGGAGGATTGTTCAAAGGCATGCGGACGCTCGGGGCTGTGGGAGGGCTCGATTAAGGCGTTTGATAAACGAACGCGCGGGCGATATCCAACAGGGACGCGGCGCCGCCGCCCATACGACGACCAGCCCAAGAACGCTGGCGCAGCCGCAAGGGGAAGCAATGCACGTTCCTGGGGCCAACGAAGACACCCTGCGCATCACCACCGTGGGCCGCTACCAGATTCTGATCCTGGTCCTGGGCATACTGGTGATGTTCGCGGACGGGTTCGACGCCCAGATGGTCGGCTTTGTGGCCCCGTCCCTGACCCATGCCTGGGGGGTGACCAACACGGTCTTTTCGCCGGTGTTCGCCGCCAATGTGTTCGGGCTGATGATCGGCAGCATGACCATCCCTGTGCTGGCCGACATGATCGGGCGCAAGCTGATCATCGTCGCCTGTGTCACCCTGTTCGGCCTGGCGTCCATGGCCACGGCCCTGGTGACCAACGTCCAGGAACTGTCGATCATGCGGCTGATCTCGGGCCTCACGCTCGGCGGCGCCATGCCCTGCGTGATCTCGTTCGGCTCCGACTACTTCCCGGTGAAGATTCGCACCCGCCTGGCGGTGCTGCTCAGCACGGCCTGGTCGCTCGGCATCGCCATCTGCGGCATCGTCACCGGCGGGCTGGTGGAGACTCGCGGCTGGCAGGCGATCTTCTTCATCGGCGGCGTGCTGCCGCTGGTACTCGCGCCGATCCTGCTGTTCGTCCTGCCGGAAAGCCCAGCCTTCCTGATCGCCAAGGGCCGGCTCGACCAGCTGCGCGCCATCCTGGCCAAGATCGACCCGAACCTGGGCTATGCGCCCGAGGCGGCGCCGCCGCCCCTGCCGCGTTTTCCCCTGACCGCCCTGTTCCGGCCCGGCTTGGTGGGAACCACCCTGCTGGTCTGGCTGGCCTATGTCTCGGCCGGGGTGACGGTCTATTTCTTCCTGCAGTGGATGGGAATCCTGGTGCGCGACAGCGGCTACAGCACGGGCCAGGCGGCCTATGTCAGTTCGCTGTACCAATTCGGCGGCATGGTCGGCGGCATCTTCATCAGCATCGCCGTCGACCGCTGGGGCGCCATCGCCCTGACCGGGTCGCTGCTGTTGGCCAGCCTGGCGGTTGCGTGCCTGGGCCTCGCCGCCCCGTCTCTGATCGTGCTGGCGGTCTGCGCCGCCCTGACCGGCGCCCTGGTCGTCGGCAGCCAGAATACATCCAACGCCTATGTCGGCAGCCGGCTCTACCCGAGCGAAATCCGCGCCTCAGGCCTGGGCTGGGCGCTGGGCGTGCTGCGCCTCAGCGGGGTGATCGCCGGCTCCTGGGGCCTTGGGTTGCTGATCGACCTCAACCTTGGCCCGGTCTCGACCCTGCGCATCATCGCCCTGCCGGAGGTGGTGGCGGCCCTGGCCTTCCTGGGCATCCATTTCGTGCTGCGGGCCCGCGCCAGGCAGGCCTGATCGCGCATCCGCTCGAGGGCCCGCGCGAACGACGCAGACCAGCGATCGCCCTCGCTTCGCCGCGGCCCGGTCTCGGTGAACACGCTTCAGGACATGCGCGGTCCGTGCAGAGCCATGCGGATGATTGCTAATTCCGCATGATCTCATCCGAAGATAGTAATTTCGTGGGGTCTTCTAACCGGCCAAAGTATAGCCCGGACAATTGATTTGCCTCTGCTGGGCGGACTCCACACCAACCCGTGGATCCGCTTCGTTGAGTCATGGTGATCTTTGCCATTCAACCCTGCGCTGTAAGTGGGGAGCAGGATCATAATCGCAATAAGTAGGAGGGGAATATGCGTAGCTGGATCGCACTAATTTCAACCGTATCGACCGTTGCTCTGCTGGGCGCGGGCGCCGCGCAGGCGCAAACGGACGGCGCCGCTTCGGTAGAGGCCGTGGTCGTCACCGGCACCCGCCTGCAGACCGGCTTTGCCGCGCCGACGCCGGTCAAGGTCATCGGCGAAGACCTGATCGCCAGCCGGGCGCCGGTGAGCATCGGGGAAATCACCAACGAAATTCCCGGCTTCCGCTATGTCGGCCCGACCAACAACACCCGCAGCACCACCGCCGCGGTGGGCACCAACGTCCCCGACCTGCGGGGCCTCGGCCAGCAGCGCACCCTGGTGCTGCTCAACGGCCGCCGCTTCACGCCCAGCTACATAACCAACGTCGTCGACACCAACTATATCCCTTCCAGCCTGATCAGCCGGCTGGAAGTGGTGACCGGCGGCGCTTCCGCCGCCTACGGCTCGGACGCCGTGGCCGGCGTGGTGAACTTCATCACCAAAGACCGGATCGACGGCATCGAGGGCAATATCCAGACCGGGATCTCGCAGTACGGCGACAACAAGACCTACGCCGGCAGCCTGGCCACCGGGGGTGAGTTCGCCGGCGGCCGCGGCCGCTACATGATCGGCGGCGAGGCGACCCAGGCGCGCGGCGCGGGCTTCCACTACGAACGCAAATGGGGCCGCCGCGAACCCGGCGTGTTCTCGTTCGGCAACGTTCGCGCGGCGAACCAGCCGTTCACCGGCTACGCCGACGGCGTGGCGCTGTCCAACATGACCTCCGGCGGGCTGATCACCGCCGGCCCGCTGAAGGGCACGGCGTTCGGTCCGGGCGGGACGCCGTACCAGTTCCAGTACGGCACCGTCTATGGCACCTCCATGGTGGGCGGCGACAACTACGGCGCCAACAACTTCCTCACCTACCAGTTGTCATACCCGTTCCGGCGCCATGCCGTGATGGGCACGGTGAACTTCGACTTCACCGACAACCTGAGCGGCTTCATCGAGCTCAGCACCGGCTCGCTCAACAACCGCGGCTCCTGGAGCAACGTCCCGCAGACGACGGTCATCGTCTCGCGCGACAACCCGTTCCTGCCGGCCGCCACGCGTCAGGCCATGATCGCCACCAACCAGACCACCGCCACAGTGGGCCGTTTCAACCTCGACATCGGCGGATGGGCGGTGAACACCACCACCGAGACCAACCGGACCGTGGCCGGCCTCAAGGGCGAGGTTTTCGGCGGCTGGCAATGGGAAGCGTCCATCACCACCGGCCATACGAAGATGGACAACAGCCACATCAACATGGTGCACCTGCCGAACTACCAGGCGGCCGCCTATGCGGTGCGTGACGCCAGCGGCAACATCGTCTGCGGCCCGCTGGCCTCCAACCCGAACCTGACCGCCGTGACGCGGCTGCAGGTCAAGTCCGGCTGCGTGCCGTTCAACATCTTCGGCCCCGGCGCCGGTTCGCAGGCGGCCTACGACTATGTGACCCCCCGTCAGGCCTTCCTGGCCCGCAATACCCAGGACGTCGCCGCCTTCAGCATCGCCGGCGAGCCTTTCGCCTTGCCGGCCGGCCCCGTGGCCCTGGCCATGGGCGTGGAATACCGCAAGGAGTCTGTGTACCTCGGCGGGGTCAAGGAATCCGACGGCGGCCTCAACCCGTTCCAGTTCGGCAACAACCAGTCCTTCGACGGATCCACCACGGTCAAGGAAGCCTTCGCCGAAGTGGGCGTGCCCATCCTCAAGGATATGCCGCTCGCCCGGGCGCTCGACGTGAACGGCGCCATCCGCCGCACCGACTACAAGACCTCGGGCGCGGTCACCACCTGGAAATTCGGCTTCACCTACGAGCCGAACGAGACGTTCCGCGTCCGCGCCACCCAGTCGCGCGACATCCGTGCGCCCAGCCTCAACGACCTCTATAGCGTCGGCGGCATCGGCACCGGCGGCGCGGGCACGGTCAACCCGTTCACCGGCCGGGTCGGCACCATCACCTCCCAGACCCTGGGCAACCCCAACCTGGTCCCGGAAGTCGCCGACACTCTCACGGCCGGCATCGTGTTCCAGCCGACCTGGACCTGGGCCCAAGGCTTCCGCGCCTCGCTCGACATGTACCGCATCACCATGCACGGGGTTATCGGAGCGGTGGGCGGCGCGGAAACGTTGGACCGCTGCTTCGCGGGGGATAAGAACTTCTGCGCCGCCATCACCTTCGCCAACGCGGCGGGCGACGTCTCCTTCGTCCGCGCCCAGACCTACAACATCAACAAGCTGGCCACCAACGGCGTCGACCTCGACGTGCAGTACCGCGTGCCGCTGGAAAACCTGCCGGGCGCTCTCCCGGGCCGGCTCGACCTGCGGGTCCTGCACACCTGGATCGACGACCTGACCACCACCGACACCAACGGTCCGACCGACCGCGCCGGCGCCGCGCAAGCCGGCATGCCGTCGATCACCGGCACCGTCACCTTCGACTACAGCCTGGGCCGCTTCGGCGCGAATCTGCAGGCCCGCTACCTGAACGAGATGAAGTACGACGCCCTCCTGAAGGGTCCGGACGACCCGAATTTCGATCCTCGGTTGACGACCAGCGTCAGCAAGAACAGGTGGCCGGCGGTGGTCTATTACAATCTGCAGGCCCGTTACGACCTGATCGATACGGACGACCGCCAGCTGCAGATCTTCGGGGTCATCAACAACCTCTTGAACAAGGATCCGGCGTTCGCAGCCTCGGTCGCGTTCAACAACAACGGGGCCACCAACCCCTACGACCTGATCGGCCGCAGCTTCCGCGCTGGGGTGCGGTTCGGCTTCTAACGATTGTCGACAAACGAGCGAAGGGCCGCCCCGGGCAACCAGGGCGGCCCTTTTCCATTTTGAGCTAGCCGAGGTCGCGGGCGATCAGCATGCGCTGGATGTCGCTGGCCCCTTCGTAGATCTGGCACACCCGCACATCGCGGTAGATCTTCTCAACCGGAAAATCAGCCAGGTAGCCGTAGCCGCCGTGAATCTGGATGGCGTCGGAACAGACTCGTTCGGCCATTTCGGAGGCGAACAATTTCGCCATCGAGGCTTCGGTCAGGGCAGGGCGGCCGGCCGCTCGCAGGGCGGCGGCGTGGTGTGTCAGTTGCCGGGCGGCGGTGATCTGCGTCGCCATGTCAGCGAGCCGGAACGCCACCGCCTGATGCTCGATGATCGGCTTGCCGAAGGTCACGCGCTCGCGGGCGTAGTCCCGCGCCGCTTCGAACGCGGCGCGCGCCATGCCCACCGCCTGGCAAGCGATGCCGATGCGCCCGCCTTCGAGGTTGGACAAGGCGATCCTGTAACCCTCGCCCTCGGCGCCGAGCCGCAGATCGGCGGACAGGCGCATGTCCTCGAACACGATCTGCGCCGTGTCGGACGCGTGCTGGCCCAGCTTGTCCTCGATGCGCGCGACTTTGAAGCCGGGCGAGTCGGTCGGGACGATGAAGGCGGAAATCCCCTTCTTGCCCGCGGCGGGGTCGGTCACGGCGAAGGTGATCACCACCTTGCCGGTGGAGGCGGAGGTGATGAACTGTTTCGAGCCGTTCAGCACATAGTGGTCGCCGTCGCGCACGGCCTTGGTCAGCAGGTTGGAGGCGTCCGACCCGGCCTGCGGTTCGGTCAGGGCGAAGCCGCCGATCCATTCGCCGGTGGCCATCCTGGGCAGGAAGCGCTGCTTCTGCTCTTCGGTCCCGAACTTGACGATCGGCGCGCAGCCGACGGAATTGTGCACGCTCATGATCGTTGAACAGGCGCCGTCGCCCGCCGCGATCTCTTCCATGGCCACGGCATAGGCCAGCTGCCCCGCGGCCGAGCCGCCATAGGCCTCCGGCACGGTCATGCCGAACAGACCCAGTTCGCCCATCTCGCGGATCGCCTCGGCGGGATAGGCGTGTTTGCGGTCCCATTCGGCGGCGAACGGCTTGATGCGCTCGTTGGCGAAGCGGCGGATGGCGTCGCGGATCTCGATCACGTCGCCGCTGAGCAGCATCGGCGCGTCGGCGTCGTCCAACAGGTTGCCGTCGGCCATGAGCTTGCCGTCCTCTTCCCGGGTTCGCGGGCAGGATAGCCCATCGATGGGCCGCCCGCGAGGTGGCCGCTAGGTAGGGGGCGTGTATCATCGGCGCAGCGCCGAGTACGGAGACCAGGGATGAGCATGGAGCGAGAGGGGCCGCTGGACGGCCTGCGGGTGGTCGAATTCGCCGGCATCGGCCCGGCGCCGTTCTGCGGCATGCTGCTTTCCGACCTGGGCGCCGACGTGGTGCGGATCGACCGCAGGAGCGGGGCGTCGGCGATCGGCATCGATCCGATCCTGGGGCGTGGGCGGCGCTCGGTGGCGCTCGACCTGAAGGACCCGCGTGATCTGGAGCGGTGCCTGCAGTTGGCTGAGCGGGCTGACGCGGTGCTGGAGGGGTTCCGCCCCGGCGTGATGGAGCGGCTGGGCCTGGGGCCGGACGTTCTGCTCGCCCGCAATCCCAAGCTCGCGTTCGGGCGGATGACGGGCTGGGGCCAGACCGGCCCCTATGCCATGACAGCGGGGCACGACCTCAACTACATCGCCCTCACCGGCGCCCTGCACGCGATCGGCCCGAAGGAAAAGCCTGCGCCGCCGCTCAACCTGGTCGGTGATTTCGGCGGCGGCGCGCTCTACATGGCGTTTGGCCTGCTGGCCGGGGTGCTCAGCGCGCGCGCGACCGGCAAGGGGCAGGTGATCGACTGCGCCATGGTCGACGGCGCCAGCTCGCTGATGAGCTTCATGTACGCGGCCAGGGCCGCCGGCGACTGGACCGACGCGCGGGCCAGCAACATGCTCGACGGCGGGCGGCCCTACTACGACACCTACCAATGCGCCGACGGCCGCTGGATATCGATCGCGCCGCTGGAGCCGCAGTTCTTCGCCCTGCTGCGCGAGAAGACCGGGCAGTCCGGCCCGGCCTTCGCCGACCAGGAAAACCCGGACACCTGGCCGCGGATGCGTGCTGACCTCACCGCCCTGTTCGCGTCGAGGACGCGCGACGACTGGTGTGCGCTGCTGGAAGGGAGCGACGTCTGTTTCGCGCCGGTGCTGACCATGGCGGAAGCGCCGTCGCATCCGCACCTTGCCGCGCGGCAGACCTTCGTCGAGATCGACGGCATGACACAGCCCGCGCCGGCGCCGCGGTTCTCGGCGACGCCGGGACGCATCCAGCGCCCTGCGCCGAAGATCGGCGCGGACAACGACGCGGTGTTCTCCGACTGGAGGATCGGCTAACGGCAAACAAAAGGGGCCGGCGTGATCCGCCGGCCCCGATCGTTGTCTGCAGTCGTTTGGCGCTGGCCTAGTAGAGGCCGGCCTTGCCGCGGACGGAATCGATCAGGCGCTTGGGATCGTAGCCGTAGCCTTCCTTGAACACGACCTCGACGTTGCGGACATCACGCACGTTGACGGTGGGGTCGCCGCCTATCAGCACCACGTCCGCCTGTTTGCCGACGGCGAGCGAACCGATCTTGTCGGCGCGGTTCAGGTAGGTAGCGGCGTTCATGGTCGAGGCCTTGACGATCTCCTCGAACTTGAAGCCGCCTTCGACCCGCAGTTCGAGTTCGTGCAGGTTGGAGAAGCCGGGCACCACGCCGCCGGCGCCGGTCGGGTCGGTGCCGATCATCAGCAGGCCGCCCTTGTCATAGAACTGCTTGTCGATCTTCACCTGTTCGGTCAGGCGCGCGGGCGGCGGGCTGCCGGGGGGGAGCGAGGCGCGGCCGCGGCTGTTGCTCTCGTACAGCTTCTGCACGTCCGGGGCGTAGACGTCGAACCCGGGCTTTTCCCGCGCCGTGTCGGCGAGGGCCAGGTTGGACGTCATGGCCACCTTGTGCGCGACCATGTAGTCGAGCAGGTCGTTGACCTTCCTGGGTTCGTACACCGACTCTCCAGTGGGGCAGACGTCGGGCTTTTTGTCGGCCTTGAAGTCCGAAGCCGCGCCCAGACCGTGCTCGATGTTGTCGATGCCCAGATCCACCGCTTCGCGCACCGTCACCGAACAGAGATGTCCGGTGAATTTCAGCCCGCGCGCGTGCGCCGCCTTGATCGCGGCGCCCAGTTCGGCGCGCGTGATATTCATATAGGCCTTGAACGACATCGCGCCTTGGTCGGCGTAGAAGTTGACCGCTTGAACCGCAGCCTCGGGCGTCTTGATATCCATCAGCTGCGGAAACCGGCCCGGGCCGTTGATATAGGGACCGGTGGTGTCCATCCAGGGACCGGGCTGGTCGCCGCGGTTGATCGCATCACGCACATGCATGTCGCCGGCGAAGTGCATGGCGCCGGCCGTGCGCAGCGAGGTGACCCCCCCGGCAAGGTAGAGCCTGGTGTAGCTCTCGGCGACGTAGCCGTACGATTTGCCGATCAGGATCGTGTAGAACATGTGCTCGTGCATGTGGATCAGACCGGGGATCACGGTCTTGCCCGTGCCGTCGATCACCCGCGCGCCGGCCGGCGCGCGGGTGGTGGCGGACGGACCCAGCGCGGTGATCTTGCCATCGCTCAGCACGATGGTCTGGCCGGCGCGCGGCGCGGCGCCCGTGCCGTCCACCACCTTGACGTTGGTGATGGCGACGACCGGGGCGTCGACCGAGACGAACTTCATCGTCTCTTCGCTCAGCTTGGGACGCTGGGCCAGGGCCGGCCCCGCCAGCAGAAACGCGCCGGCGGCGGCGAGGAGGGCGGACTTACGTAGTGTGACGGTCATGTCCGTCCTCCTTTAGAACTGGAACCGGATGCCGGCGCGGTAGGAGCGGCCGAGCAGGTCGTAGAGCGCCTCGGCGCCGATGCTGTTGGTCGGCACGCGCGGCGGGTCGGTGTCGGCCACGTTCTCGATCACGCCGAACAGGGTGAACTTCTTGCCCCAGAGCTCAAGGTCGTAGTTCTGGGCCAGGTCCAGGTAGGCGACGTCGGCGACGTGGTTGCCGGCGATGCTCAGCGGGTGGCCCGACGGATAGTTGTTGAGCACGCCTTCACCCAGGTAGCGCAGGGTGGCGGTGGTGCGGCTCGGGCCCTGCAGATAGCTGGCGACGAACAGCCAGCGCCAGGCGGGGCCTTCGGTCGTGGCGCCCTTGGCGTTGGTGATCGCGCCGGCCAGCAGGGTTTCGCTCTTCAGTCGCTGCGAGCCCAGGGCACGCAGATCGAGCGAGCCGTTGAAACGGCCCATGTCGATCGGCATGCGGTAGGAAAGTTCGTAGTCGACGCCTTCCACCACTTGCTGTTGGGCGTTGATGCCGCCGATGTAGATGGTCGCGTCCACCAGGGTGTTGGGGTTTGAGCGGACGATCGACGTACAGGCCGCTGGATTTTGCGGCACGCCGACGCCGAAGCACTGGTCGACGACGGCCTGGCCGTTGATGACCGTGATCGCGTCCTTCACCTGGATCTTGTAGTAGTCGACCGAGACGCTGAAGCCGCTGAACCAGTCCGGGCGATATACGACGCCGTAGGTTTGGGTCTTGGCGATTTCGGGAGTCAGGTTCCTGTTGCCGCCGGTGATCTGGCGGGTTGAGACCGCCGGGCTGCCGGCCTGGGTGTGGTCCCGCGTCTGCGCCACGGTAGCCACGCCGCCGTTGAACAGTTCCAGCAGGTTAGGCGCGCGGATGTCGCGCGAGCGGGTGCCGCGCAGGCGCAGCTGGTCGTTGACTTCCCAGGTCGCGCCCAGCTTCCAGGTGGTGACCTTGCCGCTGGTGGAATAGTCGGTGCGGCGCGCAGCGCCGTTGATGTCCAGGCTCTTGACCAGCGGAATATCGCGCAACACGGGGATGATGGTTTCGCCGTAGAACTCCTTCACCGTGAAGCTGCCGCTCGAGGGTGTGAAGCCGCCGCCGAACCACAGGCCCATGGAGGACGCCCGGTCGACCACCGACTTGTAGCTGTCCTTGCGCTGTTCGTAGCCGGCGGCCACAGAGACCGGGCCGGCCGGAAGCGTGATGGGTTCGATCTGAGCGTCGAAGGCGAACACCTCCTGGTTGATGTCGATGTCCTGCTGCGCCGGCGAGAATCCTTGGGTGACGCCGGTGATGTAGTTGATCGATTGCTGGCTGATGAGGCCTTCGCCGAAGATGTTGGCCGGGACGCAGCCGTTGGTCGGGTTGGTCAGGGTCGAGCGGCAGATCGGGGCGCCTGCCGCCACGCCGGCGACGCCGCCGGTGGCCGGATTGCGGATCGCATCGATCGCCAGCGAGTAGTAGCTCGGGATCGTCATGTCGAAGTAGTTATAGCGGACGTCACTGGTGCCCTTTTGATAATAGGCCGACCACTTGCCGGTCTGCAGGAAGTCGCCTTCCAGGGCGGCCAGCCAGCGCTGCTGCTGGCGGTGATAGCCGATCGAGGTCACGTGTCCGCCCGGCTGGGTCAGGTCACGGTTCATCCGGCCGTATTGGAAGGTGGTGATGTTGGCGGCCGCCATGGAGTTCAGAATCTGCTGCGGCAGGAAGGGGTTTTCGTTGCGCACGGTGATGTCCGCGAAACGTGAGGGGACCGCCGACCAGTTCCAGGAGTCCGACTTTCCGAAGCCCGCCTCGCCGTAGAAGCGGATCTTATCGGTGATCTCGTAGCTGACACGGCCGAAGGTGTTCCAGTTGGTCAGGTCGGAGATCAGGGGCCAGCCGCTGGCGGTGTCCTCGAAGGTGCCGCCGGCCTGCAGGTTGCCGCTGATGATGTCGCCATACCGCCATTGATAGATCTGGCCGCCTGGGCCAAAGGCGGTGCCCTTCAGCGGGCCGGCGGTGATCAGGCCGCCGTTGGTGGCGCGGCCGAAGGTGATGTCCGTGCGCGCGATCTGCGCCGGCTGGGTTCCGCCCGCCACGTAGGCGGGGTTGGGGATCAGGCGGTAGCCTGGCACGTACCAGTCGCGCTTCACCACGTCGTCGATGCCGTTGGCGGTCAGGTACAGGCCGCTGAGGATGACGTGGCCCCGGCCGCCGGCGAAGGCCTGTCCGATTGCGATGTCTGCAGTGCCGGTCTCGCCGTCGCCGTATTCGGTGCCGCCGTAGCTCACCGAGCCCTTGATGCCCTTAAACTTGGAGTCGAGGATGAAGTTGGTGACGCCGGCCACGGCGTCCGAGCCGTAGGCGGCCGAGGCGCCGCCGGTGACGATGTCGACGCGCTGGACCAGGTTGGTGGGGAGCAGGTTGATGTCGACGGCGGAGTTGAGGCCGGCGCTGACCACCCGGCGGCCGTCCAGCAGAACCAGGGTGCGCGCGGTGCCGAGGCCCCGCATGTTCAGCAGGTTCGAGCTGCCGAAAATGGTGTTGGAGGTGCTGCGGGTCGTCCGCGGCGAGGTGGCGTTGCCCAGCTGCGGCAACTGGTTGACGTAGTCGGCGATGTTGGCCGGCCCGCGGGCGATGATGTCCTCGGCGCCGATGACGGTCGTTGGGGTGGGGGCCTCATAGCCGTTCCGAATAATGCGGGAGCCGGTGATGACCACTTCCTCGACCACCGGAGCGGCGGGAGCCTGGGCGTAGGCCTGGCTGGTCAGGGCGACGGCGCAGACACCGCCGAGCAACATGGACGTCCTCGAGACGATCCGATTCATGAGTTTTCCTCCCCTAAGAATTCGCGCTTTAGAAACGCTCGACCGTTTTTCTTCCAGAATCGTAGGTTTGTTTCTGGACCGGCACAAGACCTCAGGCCAGCTTCACCATGGAATCAAGCCTAGGAGATCGTGTATAATTCCACTTATTTTGGAGCGCTAACGTCGCCGCCTTAGGGGCTCCGCGACAAAATCGGCAAATCTCTGCATAAATTCTTCGAAAGCGGCGAAATCCCGACGGCAGCCCATGCGCAGCTAAGCCATGATCACTTTTTTTCATCTGGGATCGGCAGGCCGCTGAAGACCATGTCGGTGTGCATCCGAACGAGTTCGGCCTTGGTCAGCGGCCCGTCCGGCCGGTACCAGGCGCAGATGCCTGTCACCATGGCGATGATGGCGAAGGCCGCGACGTGGGTGTTGATCGGCGCCAGCCGGCCCTGGGCCACGCACTCGTCCAGGGTGTCGATCAGCCGCCGCTCATAGGCCCGGCGCAGGCTGACGATCTCCCGCCTGTTCTCCGGCTCCAGGCTTCTCAGCTCGGAGTTGGCGATGAACACATCGGCCTTGCGGACCATGTGGTCCATGAGATGAAATTCGACAAAGACCCGCAACTTCTCCAGCGGATCCTGCACCCCGGCCAGCGCCTGGTCGACGTCGACCAGCAGGCGGGTCAGGTGCCCGCGCAACAGGGTGACAAGGAGATCCTGCTTGGTTTCTATGTAGTTGTAGAGAGATCCGGGCTGCAGGCCGACCTCCCTGGCCAGCTGCCGCAGGGTCAGCGCGTCGTAGCCGTGTTCGTAAATCAGGCGGACGCCCGCCGCCATGATCGCTTCCATGGTCTTGGGACCGCGCGAGCCCACGGTTCTCATGGTTCAGCCCGCTTCCGCGCCTGGAGGACCATCGCTGCCGATGTGGTCAAAACCATTGCCAGTTCCAATTCGCCCGTGTGACCCTCTGCCCAGCCTGGGCCCCTCCGAACCGCCGTTGCGCGGCCCCGGAAAAAAACGTATGGCCGTTCTTAACCGGCATGGAAAGACCGTTTTAGCCTGAAGGGAAGACACTTTGCTGCTGAATAGGGAGAGGGAGCTCGATTTCGACCTGGGCGAGACCGCCGACGCGATCCGCGAGAGCGTGCGCGGCTTCAGCCAGGACGTCATCGCCCCCCTCGCCGCGGAGATCGACCGCAGCAACGAGTTCCCCAACCACCTGTGGCGCAAGCTGGGCGACCTGGGCGTGCTGGGCGTCACCGTGCCGGAGGAATACGGCGGCGCGGGCCTGGGCTACGTCGAGCACTGCGTCGTGATGGAGGAGATCAGCCGCGCCTCGGCCTCGGTCGGGCTGTCGTACGGCGCGCACTCCAACCTCTGCGTCAACCAGATCAAGCTGAACGGAACCCACGAGCAGAAACTCAAATACCTGCCCCGGCTGATCAGCGGCGAGCATGTCGGCGCCCTGGCCATGTCGGAGACGGGTGCGGGGTCGGACGTCGTCTCGATGAAGCTCAAGGCGGTCAAGGCCGGCGACCGCTGGATCCTGAACGGCACGAAGATGTGGATCACCAATGGTCCGGACGCCGACACCCTGGTGGTCTACGCCAAGACCGATCCGGAGGCCGGGGCGAAGGGCATCACCGCCTTCCTGATCGAGAAGACCTTCAAGGGATTTTCCACCGCCCAGAAGCTGGACAAGCTGGGCATGCGCGGGTCGAACACCTGCGAACTGGTGTTCGAGGATTGCGAGGTTCCGGCGGAGAACGTGCTCGGCAACCTGGGCAAGGGCGTCAACGTGCTGATGAGCGGGCTCGACTACGAGCGCGCGGTCCTGGCGGCGGGGCCCATCGGCATCATGCGCGCCTGCATGGACGTGGTCATGCCCTACATCCACGAGCGTAAGCAGTTCGGCCAGGCGATCGGCGAGTTTCAGCTGATGCAAGGCAAGGTCGGCGACATGTACACGATCATGAACGCCGCGACGTCCTATGTGTACACCGTCGCCAAGGCTTGCGACCGAGGCCAGGCCTCGCGCAAGGACGCCGCCGCCGCCATCCTGTTCGCGGCCGAGAAGGCGACCTGGATGGCGCTGGAGACGATCCAGTGCCTGGGCGGCGTCGGCTACACCAACGAATTCCCCGCCGGGCGCCTGTTGCGCGACGCCAAGCTGTACGAGATCGGCGCCGGCACCTCGGAAATCCGGCGCATGCTGATCGGCCGCGAGCTCTTCAAGGAGACGGCGTGATCCTGGTTTCCGAACTCGATCCGCGCTCCGAGGCGTTCAAGGCCAATGACGAGGTCATGCGCGGCCACGTCGCCGATCTGCGCCGGCAAGTCGAGACAATCCGCGAGGGCGGCGGCGAGAAGGCGAAGGAAAAACACCTGTCGCGCGGCAAACTGCTGCCGCGGGACCGCATCCGCGCCCTGATCGATCCGGGTTCGCCCTTCCTGGAACTGTCCCAGCTCGCCGCCTACGGACTGTACGGCGGCGGCGTGCCGTCCGCGGGTATCATCACCGGCCTTGGCCGCGTGGCGGGGCGCGAATGCGTCATTGTGGCCAACGACGCCACGGTCAAGGGCGGCACCTATTTTCCCATGACGGTGAAGAAGCACCTGCGCGCCCAGGAAGTGGCGCAGCAGAACCGCCTGCCGTGCATCTATCTAGTCGACAGCGGCGGGGCCAACCTGCCCAGTCAGGATGAGGTGTTTCCCGATCGCGACCACTTCGGCCGCATTTTCTACAACCAGGCGCAGATGTCCGCCGCTGGCGTGCCCCAGATCGCGGTGGTGATGGGCTCCTGCACCGCCGGCGGCGCCTATGTGCCGGCGATGTCCGACCAAGCCATCATCGTCAAGGATCAGGGCACGATTTTCCTGGCCGGGCCGCCGCTGGTGAAGGCAGCCACGGGGGAGATCGTCACGGCCGAGGAGCTGGGCGGGGCCGAGGTGCACAGCCGAATCTCCGGCGTCACCGACTACATGGCGCAGGACGACGCCGACGCGCTGGGACAGGCCCGGCGCATCGTCGCCAACCTCAACACCGTCAAGCAGAACCCGCTGGAGATGCGCGAGCCCGCCGAGCCGAAATACGCCGCCGAGGAACTGTACGGTGTCATCCCCACCGACGGCCGCAAGCCCTATGACGTTCGCGAGATCATCGCCCGCATCGTCGACGGCAGCGAGTTCGACGAGTTCAAGCCGCTCTACGGCAAGACCCTGGTCACCGGTTTCGCGCGCATCTTCGGCTATCCGGTCGGCATCGTCGCCAACAATGGGGTGCTGTTCGGCGAGAGCGCGCAGAAGGGCGCGCACTTCGTCCAGTTGTGCGGCCAACGCAAGATTCCCCTGGTGTTCCTGCAGAACACCACCGGCTTCATGGTCGGCAAGAAGTACGAGGCGGGCGGCATCGCCAAGGACGGCGCCAAGATGGTGACCGCGGTCTCCACCGTGAACGTGCCGAAGTTCACCGTGATCATCGGCGGCAGTTTCGGCGCGGGCAACTACGGCATGTGCGGCCGGGCGTTCTCGCCACGCTTTCTGTGGATGTGGCCCAAC
>CANJOB010000004.1 GCA_947475655.1 Caulobacterales bacterium
GCTCACAGGCGCGATCCAGAGCGAGGCCGACACGCTGCCGGCGATCATCCAGGAGATGTTGTTGGCACGGACCAGCGAGCGCCAGGGCCGGATGATCGATCACGACAGCTCTGCCTCAATGGAAATGAAGAAGCAGGAAGGCTACTTCTGATGCGCACTTCGATACCTCAGGATTTTCTCGGTGCGGCCTCTTTGTGTCAGGGGCGCTGACATGGCGCATGTTTCTGATCTCATTGCCAGCGACATAGAGAGCTATCTGCGAAAGCACGAAGAAAAGAGCCTGCTGCGGTTCATCACCTGCGGCAGTGTCGATGACGGCAAGTCGACCCTGATCGGGCGGCTGCTCTACGATTCCAAGATGATCTTCGAGGACCAGCTCGCGGCCCTCGAAGCCGACTCCAAGAAGGTCGGCACCCAGGGCGGCAATATCGACTTCGCCCTGCTGGTCGACGGCCTGTCGGCCGAGCGCGAGCAAGGCATCACCATCGACGTCGCCTACCGGTTCTTCTCCACCGACAAGCGCAAGTTCATCGTCGCCGACACACCCGGCCACGAGCAGTACACCCGCAACATGATCACCGGCGCCTCGACGGCGGATCTGGCGGTGATCCTGATCGACGCCCGCAAGGGCGTGCTGACCCAGACCCGGCGCCACAGCTTCCTGGTCAAGCTGGTCGGGATCAGACGCGTCGTGCTGGCGGTCAACAAGATGGACCTGGTCGACTGGAGCCAGGAACGGTTCGACGAGATCGTCGCCGACTACACCGCATTCGCGACCAGCATCGGCATCAGCGAGTTCGTCGCCATCCCGATCAGCGGCCTGCAGGGCGACAACATCGCCGCCAAAGGCCAGGCCTCGCCCTGGTATCACGGCCCGATCCTGCTGCCCTATCTGGAGACGGTCGAGCTCGACGCCGACCGGCTGCAGGCCGGGCCCCTGCGCCTGCCGGTGCAGTGGGTCAGCCGGCCCAACCTCGATTTCCGCGGCTTCGCCGGCCAGATCGCGCGCGGGACCGTGCGCCCCGGCGACGCGGTCCGGGTCCTGCCCAGCGGCCGCACCAGCACGGTGGCGCGGATCGTCGCCTTCGACGGCGACCTGAACGAAGCGGTGGCCGGGCAGTCGGTGACCCTGACGCTCAGCGATGAGATCGACTGCTCGCGCGGCGACGTCATCGCCGCCGCCGCCGATCCGCCCGAGGCCGCCGACCAGTTCGAAACCACCCTGGTGTGGATGGCCGACGAGCCGCTGCTGCCGGGTCGCCCCTACTGGCTGAAGATCGGCGCCAAGACGGTCGGCGCCTCCGTCACCGAGATCAAGCACAAGATCAACGTCAACACGCTCGAGCACCTGGCGGCCAAGGACCTGGCGCTGAACGAGATCGCCGTGGTCAACATCAGCCTCGACCAGGCTGTGGCGTTCGAGGCCTACGAGGCCAGCGCTGACCTGGGCGGCTTCATCCTGATCGACCGGATCAGCAACGCCACCGCCGGCGCGGGAATGATCCACTTCGCCCTGCGCCGCGCCCACAACATCCATCGCCAGGCCCTGGACGTCACCCCGCAGAGCCGCGCCGCCGCCAAGGGGCAGAAGCCCGCCGTGCTGTGGTTCACCGGCCTCTCGGGCGCCGGCAAGTCGACCATTGCCAACGCTGTCGAGCGCCAGCTGCACGCGGCGGGGAAGCACACCTACATCCTGGACGGCGACAACGTCCGTCACGGGCTCAACCGCGATCTGGGCTTCACCGACGCCGACCGGGTGGAGAACATCCGCCGCGTCGCCGAGGTCGCCGCCCTGATGGCCGACGCCGGGCTGATCGTGCTGGTCAGCTTCATCTCGCCGTTCCGCGCCGAGCGGCGCATGGCGCGCGAGCGTGTCCCCGACGGCCAGTTCTTCGAGATCTTCGTCGACACCCCGCTGGAGGTGGCAGAGGCGCGCGACGTCAAGGGCCTCTACAAGAAGGCGAGGGCCGGCGAGCTGAAGCACTTCACCGGCATCGACAGTCCCTACGAGGCGCCCGAGAACGCCGAGGTCCGCATCGTGCCCGGCCAGTCCGCCGACGAAGCGGCGGCGGAGATCATCAAGCGGCTGGGGCTGTAAGCCCGCCCGCTTCGGCGAGAATCCCAAACGAGCGCACGCGCTTGTCGTGGTCGAATATCTGGTTGGCGGCGATCAGCTCGTCGGCGCCGGTGCGGGCCAGGAAGTCGGCGAGCTTTTGCTTCACCGTGGCCGGCCCGCCGACGATGGCGCAGGCCAGGGCGTGGCCGATCATGCCGCGCGCGCCCGGATCGAGATTTTCATAGTAGCCCTCCACCGGCGGTGGCAGCTGGGCGGCGCGGCCGCTCCGCAGGTTGACGAAGGCCTGCTGCATCGAACTTTCCAGGAACTGCGCCTCCTCGTCGCTGGGAGCGGCGGTGACCATGGCCCCGACCATCACATAGGGCTTTTCCAGGAAGGCCGACGGCTTGAACCGTTCGCGGTAGATCGCCAGGGCGCTCTCCAGCTCGGCCGGGGCGAAGTGCGAGGCGAAGGCGTAAGGCAGCCCCAACATGGCCGCCAGCTGGGCGCCGTAGGTGCTCGAGCCCAGGATCCACAGCGGCACGTTGGAGCCGACGCCGGGAAAGGCGCGAACTTGTTGGCCCGGCTGTTCGGGGCCGAGATAGTGAAGGAGTTCGAGCACCTCATTGGGGAAGCTTTCGGCGCCGCCCTCCAGGTTGCGGCGAAGCGCCCGCATCGTCACCTGGTCCGTACCGGGCGCGCGGCCCAGGCCAAGATCGATCCGGCCCGGGAACAGGGCGGCCAGGGTGCCGAACTGCTCGGCGATGATCAGCGGGGCGTGGTTGGGCAGCATCACCCCGCCGGCGCCGACGCGGATCGTCTTGGTGCCGCCGGCCACGTGGGCCATAACCACCGCCGTGGCGGCGCTGGCGATGCCGGGCATGTTGTGGTGCTCAGCCAGCCAGAAGCGGCTGTAGCCGAACCGTTCGGCGTTCCGGGCCAGCTCGAGACTATGGGCGAGGGCCTCCCCGGCGCTGCCCCCTTGGGTGATCGGCGCCAGGTCGAGCACGGAAAGCTTAGTCATCCGCCTATGTAGGGCTTTGGCGCAGGTTCGCTAGAGCCTTCCCGGTTCGGATGGGGCCACCTAAATCGGATCAGAAGGCTCTATCTTCAAGAGTTTAGAGCCTGTCCGGGCGGCGAAACCGCTTCGCACTTTCGCCTGACAGGCTCTAGGCGCGGCCGCGCAGGCGCAGGTCGCGCATGGTGGCGTCGAGCAGGGCGGCGGCCAGGCGCGGCTCGTCCACCGCCCGGGCCAGCATCACCGTCCCCAGCAGGGCGGCCAGGGTGGAAAGCGCCTGTTCGCGCTGGCCCGCCTTGGGGCCGGGCATGGCGGCCGCCAGGGCCTCGACCCGAGCCTTGAGCGCCTCGGTGAAACTGCGCCGGGCCGGCGGCATTTGCCGCGCCACGTCGCCAGTCAGGGCCGCCAGCATGCAGCCGGCGCCGCGGCCCTTGAGGTGGGCGGCGCTGAAATAGTCGCGGCTGAACTGGTTGAGGCCGGCCTTCAGGTCCTCCTGCTCCAGAGCGTCCCACGGGCCGTGCCGCGCCGCGCCCAGATGCGCGCAGACCTGGGCGACCAGGTCGTCCTTGGAGTCGAAATGGCCATAGAAGGCGCCGTTGGTCAGGCCCGCCGTCTGCATCAGCTCGGCGATGCCGACGCCGTCGAACCCCTTGCCGCGGAACAGCCGCGCCGCCGCGTCCAGAATCCGCTCGCGGTTCTCCGCGACCTGAGCCTTTGAAACCTTCACGCGCCGATCCCCCGAAAGACGCGGTTTTATAGCATGGGCATGATGAAAAATGCAGCCGTTCGCGCTGACGGCGAAATGATGCGGATTTCCGTCCGGCGGGAGGCCGCCTAGCCGCGGTCCGAGGCGCGCCGATTCAGCCGCGGAGCGAACCAGTCGCGCAGTTTGCGGCGCAAGGCGAAGCGGGCGTCGGCCAGGGCCGGGCCGACCAGGGTCCAGGGTTCGACCAGGTAGCGCACCGCCAGCCGGCGCGGATCGTGGACCAGGCGGAACAGCCATTCGACGCCCATCCGCCCCGTCCAGCGCGGGGCGGCGGTCTGCACCCCGACCTCGTAGTCGAAGGCGGCGCCGACCGAGAAGGTGACGCAGGGCCTGAGGTAGTGCTGGTGCAGCACGATCCAGGCTTCCTGGCGCTGCATGCCCATGCCGACGAACAGGATATCGGGGGAGAAGGCATTGATCTGCCCGATGAGGGCGGCGTTGTCGGCCGAGCCGGCGGCGGCGTCGAAATAACCGTCGCGGCAGCGGACCTCCACGCCGGGGAATTCGGCCATGATCTTCGCGGCAGCCGCGTCGGCCACGCCGGGCGCGCCGCCGAGGTAGAACACCCGCCAGCGCCGCGCGGCGGCCTTGCGCCAGAAGTCGCCGCGCCAGTCTAGGTAGGTGCAGCGGTGGAAACGGCGGCTGCGGCCGTTGACCAGCCGGGCCCAGAGCAGCAGGCGGGTGCTGTCGACCTGGATCATGTCGGCCATGTCGAAGAAGGCCGAAAGCAGCGGCTCGCCCTGCAGCAGATGCAGGCTGTGGCTGTTGTGGTTGGCGATGATCGCCGCCTCGCCCAGGGCCGCCTTGCGGTCGACGTAGAGCAGCATTTCCTCCGGCCGGACCAGGTCGACAAGGGCGCCTAACAGGCGGATGCGCTCCTCCGGCCTGCGGCGGGCGCGGTGCGCCGCGCGCGGGCCCTTGCCGCGCAGGTCAGCGGCCCGGCGCCCGGGCCGGATGGCCTCGATCGGGGCCTGGATCTGGAAGGAAGCGTTCATGAGGCTAAGGTTCTAGGCCCGGCGCCCTTAAGCCTTCGGCGACAAACAGGCTTAACGGCGGCCTAAGAGGCGGCCGTGTAGGCGCGGTGCCAATCGACGAACCGGGGCAGGCCCTGCTCCAGCGAGACCTTCGGCGCATAGCCCGTCAGGGCGTTCAATTTCGATATGTCGGCGAAGGTTGCGGTCACGTCGCCCGGCTGCATCGGGAGGAACTCCTTGCGGGCTTCGCGGCCCAGCGCCTTCTCCAGCACGCCGATCATGTCCATCAGCCCGACAGGGCGATTGTCGCCGATGTTGAGGATGCGGTTTTCCGCGGGTCCCGGCGGCCGGTCCAGGGCGCCGATCACCCCGTCGACGATGTCGTCGACATAGGTGTAGTCGCGCGCCATCTCGCCCATGCCGAACACCTGGATGGTCTCGCCGGCCAGGATCTTCCGGGTGAAGGAGAAATAGGCCATGTCCGGTCGGCCCCAAGGGCCATAGACGGTGAAGAAGCGCAGACCCGTCTGCGGCGTGCCGTACAGCTTGGCGTAGGCCCCGCTCATCAGTTCGGCGGAACGCTTGGTCGCCGCGTAGAGCGAAACCTGCGAGACCGCGGGCTCGTCCTCGCGGAAGGCCGCCCCGTCGGCCGGGCGCTCGCCATAGACCGAGCTCGACGAGGCGTAGACCAGATGTTCGAATCCCGGCGCGCGGCGGCAGGCTTCCAGCACAGACAGGTGGCCGGCCAGGTTGGAGCGCTCATAGGCGAAGGGGTTCTCGATCGAGTAGCGCACCCCCGCCTGGGCGGCGAGGTGGACCATGCGCTTGGCGCCCGCCTGGCGGACCAGGTCCTCCATCACCTGCGCGTCGGCTATGTCGGCCCGCACCATACGGAAGGCCGGAAAGCGCGCCAGGTCGGCGGCGCGCGCCTCCTTGAGGGCCGGTTCGTAATAGGCGTTGAAGATGTCGACGCCGACGACGCTCTCGCCGCGCTGCAGCAGGCGCTCAGCGACGGCGCGGCCGATGAAGCCGGCGGCGCCGGTGACGATGATGCTCATGGCTCGATCATTTCGCGAGGTTTTCGCCTAGAGCACCGCGCCGCCCTTTGCAATTCCGGGTGGCGCGTCCGCCGGCTTGTATTTGGGCGGGTAATGGTAAAACCTGTTCATCGAACTCGTTCGCTAGGTTCGCCAGCGAGGGATGGGCAGAGGGCAGACATGGGCCAGCAGGTTCGCTTTCCGACAGAAACAGGCGCCATTGCCGAGGCCGGCGCCCGTCGCGCGGAGGCGGCGGATGGACAGGGTTGACCTGCTGCTAGCGCAGCTCAACGCCGCCGCCCGCCTACTGGCGGAAATGGACGAGCCTCAGTTGGCGCTGACCAAGGAACTGCGTGAGGCCATGCAGGAGGCGACGGTCTGCGCCTACCGGCTGCGGCTGGGCATGGTCTTCAAGAGCGAGGCGCGCACGCCCAGGTGCTGACGGCGCGCGCCGCGCCGCCGGAACTGCTTTCGTGAAATAACAGCATTTGAGCGCCCGGCGCGGGAGCGCCGGGCCGAAGTAAAAGCCTAGGCCTTCTTCTTCTTCGTGGTCACGCCCTTCTTGCCGAGGCCGAGCGAGCGGGCCAGTTCCGAGCGGCGGGCGCTGTAGCTGGGGGCGGTCATAGGATAGTCGCGCGGCAGGCCCCAGCGCTCACGGTAGTCGGCGGGGGTCAGGCCCTTGAGGGTCAGGTGGCGCTTGAGAGTCTTATAGGACTTGCCGTCCTCGAAACTGACCAGGGCGTCGTTGGTCACCGACTTGCGGATTTGCGCCGCGCTAGGCCGGGCGCGTTCCGCGGCGGAATCGGCGCCCGACGGCGCGTCGGCCTGGGCCGTGCCGACGGCGGCGAGGCTGGCGGCGATCTGGCTGATGACCTGCGGAATGTCCGCCGGATTCACGTGGCTGTTGGAGAAATAAGCGGCCGAGACCTCAGCCACCAAGTCACGCAAATTATTGTCGTCGCCAGGCATGACTCTCTCCGGGAAGGATTTTGGGAAATTACTTGCGTCTGGAAACGACACAAGCGTTCAATACGGACGATAGAGCAAAACACCTCTATCGCCACACACGTGATCACATAATGTGACTACAACATGGCTGGGCGGGTGGTCTAGCCGCCCGCCCTGGCGCTGTCGACCACAAAGCTTGACCCTTCGCGCCGCGTATAGAGGAAGGACTGGTCGGTCCCTTCCAGCCGCACCGCGGTCAGCTGGCCAGTGGCGTAGGCGCCGGTGTCGACATTGATGCGGCGCTGGTCGAGGTGGATCAGCTCCCCCGCCGAATGGCCGTGCACCACCACCTTCTCGAACGGCCTCCCGTCAGACAGGAACGGCTCGCGGATCCACATCAGGTCCTGGTCGGACTGCGCGTGCAGCGGCAAACCCATCCGGCCGCCGGCGTGGGCGAAGAAATAGCCGCCGATCTCCAGGCTAATCTCCAGGCCCCGTAGCAGTTTCAGGTGCGCCGGCGGCAGGGCGGCGGCGAAGGCGTCCCGGGTCCGCGTCCATTCCGCCGCTTCCGCCCGCGCGGGCGGGGCGATCACGCCGTAGGACATCATGGCCTCGCGGCCGCCGAACTCGCACCAGGCCGGGCCGTTGATGGGGTCGTCGAGGAAGTCCAGCAGGGTCTGGTCGTGGTTGCCGCGCAGAAAGTGGGTCTCCAGCCCGTCGATGCCGGCCAGGTAAACCAGCAGGTCCAGCACCTCGCGCGAACTGGGGCCGCGGTCGATATAGTCGCCCAGGCCGATGATGACCGGGCGCCCGCCCTGCCGCGCCGACACGGCGAAGAAGCGCTCGAGCAGCAGGCGCAACAGGTCGGCGCGGCCGTGCACGTCGCCGAACGCATAGACGACCAGGCCGTCCGGGACGGCCGGGGCGGATCGCTTCGGCTTCAGAAGACGGCTGAACATGGTCTCTGCACATGCGACCGGCGGACGGGCTGCGCAAGCCCTAGCGGCTTGGCGCGGCCGCTGGTGGAGGCAACATGCCCTGAAGATGGGCCTGGTAGCGGCCGACCGGATTGCGCACGCCGCCGATCAGGCTCTTGGCGGCGTCCCGGCGGGTGTTGTCACGGGCCAGGGCCTTCAGCTCGGCGATCACCCGCGCGCGGCTGTCGGCGTCGAGCTCGTACCAGTGGTCCAGGCCGAAGGCGGCGCGCCAACCGGCGTTGCGGCCGGCGTAGGCGGCCATGGTGTAGCTGGTCTTCAAGGCGTAGCGCCACTGCGGGGTGAGCCGGCCGTTGCGCAGGGCGTCGGCGTAGGCCAGCCGCAGCCAGCCCGACGCGTCGATCGGCCGGGCGGCGATCACTTGGCGCGCCGCCTGCTCCTGCAGGGCGGCATCAAGACCTTTCGGGTCGGCCCGCTCCAGCAGCCGTTCGGCCTGCACCGGATTGGGCTGGAGCCCGGTCGCGGCGCAGCAGCCGTCGCCGGCGATGAAGGATTCGGCGTAGAGAGTGGCCCCATAGACAGCGGCGACGACGGCCAAGGCCGCCAGCGCCGGGACGGTCACGCGCCGTCCGTTCGACTTGGTGCGGGCCGTTTTTGCGTCAATCGAGCTCAAGCCGAAGCATCCTGTGGATCGCCCCTTCTTCGCCATCGTTCCAGTTGAGCGTCAACGCCGAAGCATGGCATCCAAGGCGCGGGAGGGACGGCGTGCTGAACTGGAGTGGTATGATGGCGGGGTTGCTTTTGCGGGCGCCTTTCAGGGTTCTGACCCATCTGTTGCTGGCCGTGACCGCCGCTGTCCTGCTGGCCGGCGCCGCCCATGCGCAAGGTCCGTCGGCCGATCCGGCTTCCGATCGCGAGGGTTACGAATACCGCTTGGGCGCCGCCGACAAGGTGCGCATCACCGTGTTCGGCGAGCAGGACCTGACCGGCGAATTCCTGGTCTCCGGCGCCGGCCGCATCTCCATGCCGCTGATCGGCGAGGTCCCGGCGGTGGGCCTGACCGTGGCCGAGCTGCAGACGGCGATCGAGGCGAAGCTGGCCGACGGCTACATGAAGATGCCGCGCGTCAGCGCCGAGGTGCTGAACTACCGGCCGTTCTACATCCTGGGCGAGGTCAAGAAGCCGGGGGAGTATCCGTACACCAACAAGCTGACCGTGCTGAAGGCCGTGGCGACGGCTGAGGGTTTCACCTATCGCGCCAATACCCGCCGGGTGTTCATCAAGCGGGCCGAGGCGGCGGACGAGGCGGAATTCCCGCTCAATCAGGAGACGGAAGTCGAGCCCGGCGACACCATCAGAATCGCCGAACGGTTCTTCTAAAAAGCCCATCGATTCCCAGTGCTTGGCCCGGCTTGCGACTATGGCCGAAGCGCCTTACGGTTTGGAACCCTGAGTCGAACGCTGACGATATCGGGGATACTCCATGCGTGGATTGAAGGCCTTGGCGGCCGCCGTCGTCGTATCGACGGGCGTCGCTGGCGCTGTGGCGCTGGCCCCCACACCGGTTCTGGCGCAAAGCCCGCTGCAGCAGCAGCTCGAACAGGCCATCGTCTCTTTGCCGCCCGACGCCACGCGGCAGCAGGCCCAGGCGGCCATCGACGCCGTGCTGGCGGCCTCGCCCGCCTCGGCGGGTGAGAAATAGGCGGCCCTGGAAGCGGCGGCCGCATCGCCGGCCGCGGCGGGCAAGCCGTCGGTGGTCGCAGCCCTGAACGGGACCAGCGTCGCCATCGGCATCATCGCCGCCAACCCCGGCATCTCCTCGGCCGCCCTGGCCATGGCGTTGAGCGAGGTCGGCGTGCCGCCGACCGTGGCCAACACCATCGCCAATTCCAACACCGCCTTCAGCTCCGGTGCGGCGCCGGGGACGGGCGCGGGCGGGAACACCGGCGGAGAAGGCGGCGGCGAGAGCGGCGCGGGCGCGGGCCCGCCGGCCGGCGGCGGCGCCCCGGGCGGCGGCTACCAGCCCTGACGGGCGGGAAAAGTTTTGGACGTGCGGTCACGCCTCGCGGTGGGCCGGGGACAGGGAATGGGACGGTACATGAATCGGGCGCAGCTTATCGGTGTCGGCCTCGGAGCCGTGGTTTGCGCCATGGCGTCCACCGCCGTGGCGCAGAGCAACTTCGACCGCGACCGCAACGTCAGCGTGCGCGAACGGCCGCGCCCCGAATACCAGGCGCGCGGCCTGCCACTGGGGGCCTTTACAGCCTATCCCAAGCTGACCGTCGGCGCCGAATACAACGACAATATCTTCGCCTCCGGCGCCAACACCGAAGACGACATGATCTACAAGGTCGAGCCGGAACTGGTGATCCAGTCCGGCTGGTCGCGCCATTCGCTGCAGGCCTTCATCCGCGGCGGGCGCCACATGTACGAGGACTTCCCCAAGGAAAGCACCACCGACTACCAGGGCGGAATTTCCGGCCACGTCGACGCCGGCTATTCGCGTATCGCCGCCGGGGTCGAATACGGCCGCTACACCGAGCCGCGCACCTCGGGCACCAGCCCCACGGGCACCGCCAAACCGGTCGAATACACCCTGGGCCAAGCCAACATCGCCCTGACCCACACCTTTAACCGCCTGCGCCTGTCGGCCCGCGCCGACCTACAGGAGTACGACTACGAGGACGGCCACACCGCCGCGGGCGCGGTGGTCGAACAGGACGACCGCGACCGTCAGATCACCACCTATTCCGGCCGGGCCGAATACGCGCTCAGCCCGGACACCTCGCTCTACCTGGCCGGCGCCTACGACGAGCGCGACTACGACCTGCAGCCGCCCGCCACCGGGTTCAACCGCAACTCCAAGGGCATGGACGTCTCGCTCGGCGCCAATTTCGACCTGTCGAGCCTGCTGCGCGGCGAAATCCAGGTCGGCTACGTCAAACAGGATTACGACGCGGCCGCCTTCAACACGGTCGAGGGCGTCAGCGCCCGCGCCCTGGTCGAGTGGTTCCCGTCCGAGATCGACACCGTCACCTTCGCCGCCTCGCGCTCGGTCGCCGACGCCACCATCGCCGGCGCCTCGGGCTTCCTGACCGGCAACTACTCGGTGCAGGTCGATCACGAACTGCTGCGCAACCTGATCCTCACCGCGCGGGTCGGCCTGGGCAAGGACGAGTACGAGGGCGCCGACCGCACCGACGACCGCCTGCTCGGCTATGTGGGCGCCAACTACCTGATCAACCGCGGCCTCGGCTTCACCCTGTCCTACGACTACCTGAAACAGGATTCGGACGGCGCCGCCGCGGGTCCGAGCTTCGAGCAGAACCGCGTCATGGTCTCCTCGACCCTGCAGTTCTGACGGCGGGGGCGCCCGCACGCGCATGACCGGCGACGCCAGCCTCTTCTCCGCCCCGACGGCGTCCCCCGGCTGGGCGCGGCGCCACGCCCTGCCGGCCGGCCTGCTCGTCCTCATCTTCCTCGAACAGGTGCTGTTCGGCGCCGAACAGCCGCGCCTGGCCCTGATCGCCGCCGTCGCCCAGCTGCTGTTGCTGGCCGCCGTGCTGTTGCTGATGCGCAGCCCCCGCCTGCCCGGCGCGGTCTTCAGCCTCCCCTTCGCCGGCGTCATCGCCGTCGGCATGATCCAGCTGCTGCCGCTGGCCGCGCTCGGCAACCCGGCCTGGAGCTTCTCCGGCCAGGCGGCCATCGTCAGTCTCGACCCGTGGGCGACGCGGGTGGAACTGGTCAAGCTGGCCGGGCTGGGGGCGTTGTACACCGTCGCCCTCCAGGTCGGGCGCGACGACCGCTGGCGGCCGCTGTTCCTGCGCGGCCTGGTGCTCGGGGCGATCCTCTACGGGGTCTGGGCCTTCATCGACCGCATCGTCTCGCCGCAGGAGTTCCTGGGCCTGTCGCGCATGGCCTACACCGACCGCCTCACCGGGTCCTTCCTGAGCGCCAACACGGCCGGCTCGCTGTTCGGCGTCTATGTGGTGCTGGCCGTCGCCGCCCTGGCCCACGCCCTGGGGCGCTTGCGCGCCGAGGCGGGCGCCAACCGCGCCGCCGGCCTTGCCCCACCCGCCGCCCTGTTCCTGGTCAGCGCTACCTGCCTGTTGCAGACCGCCTCGCGCGGGGCCGGGGCGGCGACCCTGATCTGCCTGCTGCTGGCGGTCGCTGTGCTGGCCTGGGACCGTAGCCGACGGGACCGGATGTCGGGGGCGGCCGTCGCCGTCCTGCTCGGGCTGCTGGGCCTGGCCGTCGCCGTCTACCTGCTCAGCGGCGAGCGGATCACCGACCGCATGGGGCGGACCGACGCCGACCTCGGCGAGCGGACCCAGCTCTACGCCGCCTACTGGCGGGCGTTCCGGGACGCTCCGTGGCTGGGCTACGGCCTGGGGGCGTTCCACCAGATCAACGCCCTGGTGGCGTCGCCGGCCGATCCGGCCGGATTCGCTGACGTCGGCGCGGCGCACAACGTCTATCTGCAGTGGCTGGTCGAGGCGGGGGCCGTCGGCTCCGCCCTGATGCTGGCCGGAGTGCTGGCGGCGGCCGCCGCCTGCGCCGCCGGTTTCGCCCGCCATCGCCAGGCGCGGCCCTATGTGCTGGCCGCCTTGGGCGCCTTAAGCCTGCTGGCCCTGCATGGCCTGACCGATTTCGCCCTGCAGATCCCGTCGATCAGCGCCCTGCTCACCGCCCTGGTGGGGGCCGCCCACGGCGCCTGCCTGCGCCGCGCCTGAGGGACCGAAGTGAGCGTTTTGCATCGCCGCCAATCAGTCTACACGAGGACATTCGTGCGTCGGTTGCGCTCCAGGTAAAGACCCATGAATCTGGCGAAGTTCTCGCTGATCCCCTCGGCCCTCACCGATGAGGAGCCGCGCCGCGACGTCGACCTGCGGGCGGTGATCGCCGCCTTCCGCCGCCGGCTGAGGCTGTTCGTCACCGTCGCCCTGCTGACCCTCACCGCCTTGGTGGTGGTCACCTTCCAGCAGACGCCCCGCTACACCGCCACCGCCAATGTGCTGATCGACACGCGCAAGAAGGAAGTCACCAACATCGCCGCGGTGATGAGCGGGATCACCGGCGAGACCAGCGCGGTCGACACCGAGGTCGAGACTCTGCGCTCGCGCTCCCTGGCGGAGCGCGTGGTGCGCCAGTTGAAGCTCAACCAGGATCCCGAGTTCAACCCGGCCCTGCGCAAGCCGACCGCGATGTCCCAGCTGACCGGCGCGCCCAAGGCGGCAGCCAAAAACCTGCTCAGCCTGGCGGCGCCGCAGGAGGCCCGCGGCTCCGCCGCCGACGCCGCCCTGCTCCGCCGGCAGAAGCAGTTCGAGGGCGTGGTCGACCGCACCCTGAGCCGGATGAAGGCGCGCCGGCAGGGCCTGACCTACGTCATCAACATCGACTTCACCTCCACCGATCCGGCCAAGGCGGCGGTGATCGCCAACACCTTCGCCAGCCTCTACCTGACCGAACAGCTGGAGGCGAAGTTCGACGCCACCCGCCAGGCCAACGGCTGGCTGAACGAGCGGCTCAAGGGCCTGCGCGACGAGGTCGAAACCGCCGAGGCGGCGGTGGCGCAATACCGGATTTCCAACGGCCTGCTGGCCTCGGTCGGCTCGAACCTGACCGAGCAGGAGGTTTCCCAGCTGAACCAGCAGCTGGCCCTGGCCCAGGCGGCCCAGGCCGAGCAGGACGCCCGCTTCAGCACGGCCCGCCGCCAACTGGCCGCCGGCTCCACCGGCGAGGACGTCGGCGAGGCGCTCGGCTCGGCCACCGTCTCGCAACTTCGCCCGCAGCGCGCCACGGTCAGCGCCAAGGCCGCCGACCTGCAGACCCGCTACGGCCCCAAACACCCCGAGGTGCAGCGGGTGCAGCCGAACTGGCCGACATCGACGGCCAGATCCAGGCCGAGATCAACCGCGTCATCTCCAACCTGGAGGCCCAGGCCCAGGTCGCCCGCCAGCGCACCGCCTCGATCCAGGGCAGCCTCGGCCGCGCGCGCGGCACCCTGGCCGGCACCAACGCCGCCTCGGTGCGGCTCAACGAGCTGGAGCGCAACGCCCAGGCGACGCGCTCGCTGTACGAGAGCTTCCTCAACCGCTTCAAGGAAACCAGCGCCCAGCAGGGGATGGAGGAATCCGACGCCCGCGTCGTCTCCCAGGCCAAAATCCCCAACAACCCCAGCTATCCGAACAAGAAGATCAGCCTGCTGCTCGGGCTGGCGCTCGGCCTGTTCGCCGGGGCGGCGGCGGCGGTGCTGGCCGAGGCGCTGGAGAGCGGCGTCGCCACATCGGAAGACGTCGAGCGCCTGCTCGGCGTGCCGCACCTGGGCGCCGTGCCGCTGCTGTCCTCGACCCAGGACGGCCCGGCCACCAAACAGTCGCCAGGGGACTTCCTGGTCAGCCAGCCGCTGTCGGCCTTCGCCGAGTCCTTCCGCTCCTTACGCACCTCGCTGCTGCATTCGAAGATCGACGCCAAGGTGCGCGTCATCGCCGTGACCTCGGCCCTGCCGGCGGAAGGCAAGAGCACCACCACCTTCTGCCTCGGCCGCTCCATGGCCCTGTCGGGCGCCTCGACCGTGGTGGTCGACTGCGACCTGCGCCGCCGCAGCGTCAACCGCCTGCTCGGCATCGAGCCGACCCGCGGCCTGGTCGAGGTGCTGTCGGGCACCGCCACCCTGGCCCAGACCCTGGTGCGCGACGAGGCCTCGGGGGCCTATTTCCTGCCCCTGGCCAAGAGCGCCTTCACGCCCAAGGACCTGTTCGGCTCGCAGGCGATGGACCGGCTGCTGACCGAGCTGAAGAGCCATTTCGACGTGGTGCTGCTCGACTGCGCCCCTGTCCTGCCGGTGGCCGAGCCGCGGGTGATCGCGCCCAAGGCCGATGTGGCCCTGTTCCTGGTGCAGTGGCGCAAGACCCCGCGCAAGGCGGTAGCCGCCGCCCTGCAGATGCTGAAATCGGTGCGCGCCGACGTGGCCGGGGTCGCCCTGACCCAGGTAAACATGAAGGCGCAGTCGAAGTACGGTTACGGCGACGCCGGCTACTACTACCGCTCCTACCGCAAGTACTACGCCGCCTAGGCGGTGAGCGGCTCCGACACCAAGGCGACACGCCCGCTGCACGTGGTGCTGATGGGCGGCCAGTCGGACTCCCTGACCATCTTCCGCGCGCCCCTGATCCGCGCCCTGATCGCGCGCGGCCACAGGGTCACCACCCTGGCCGGCCGGCCCGACGCGACGGCGATCCAAAAGCTCACCGCCATGGGGGCGGCCCACCTCACCGTCCCGCTCGACCGCACCGGCGGCGATCCTCTGGCCGATGTCTGGACCCTGTGGCGCCTGACCTGCGCCCTGCGGTCTCTCAAGCCCGACGTGTTCCTGGCCTATCAGATCAAGCCGGTGACCTATGGCCTGATCGCCGCCTGGGCCGCCCGCGTCCCGCGCCGCATCGGCATGATCACGGGCCTGGGCTACGCCTTCGTCGAGGAGCCCGGCCGGCGCCTGGCCCGCGCCCTGGCCCTGATCGCCTACCGCCTGGCCCTGCCGCTGGCGCGACGGGTGATCTTCCAGAACCACGACGACATCGATCTCTTCACCCGCGCCGGGCTGCTGCGTCCCGGCCAGGCGGTGCGGGTCCACGGCTCAGGCGTCGACCTGCAGGCCTTCGCGCCCGCGCCCCTGCCGAAAGGCGTTCCTGCCTTCCTGCTGATCGCCCGCCTGATCCGCGACAAGGGCGTGGCCGACTACGTCCAGGCGGCCCGGATCGTCCGCGCTCGCCATCCCGAGGCGCGGTTCCGCCTGGTCGGGCCGTTCGACAGCAATCCGGCTCGGATCGAGCCCGCCACGGTCGAGCATTGGGTGGAGGAGGGGGTCATCGACTACCTGGGTCCGCTGGACGATGTGCGCCCGGCCATCGCCCAGGCCGGGATTTTCGTCCTGCCCAGCTACTACCGCGAAGGGGCGCCGCGCACGATCCTGGAGGCCATGGCCATGGCCATGGCCATGGGGCGGCCGGTCATCACCACCGACGTCGCCGGTTGCCGCGACACGATCGTCGACGGGGAAAGCGGTCTGCTCATCCCCCCGCGCGACCCGGCGGCGTTGGCCCAGGCCATGCTGCGGCTGATCGGCGCGCCGGACCTCGCCGCGCGCATGGGCCGCTCAGCGCGCCTGCGGGCGGAGGCGCTGTTCGACGCCGAGACGGTTTCCGCCGCCGTGATCGCGGAGGTGGAAGGCTAGCGCCGCCGCGCCACGGCCGCGCCGAGCATGGCTTCGTACCGGAGGGCGATGGGGCCGGCGTCGAAGCGGTCGGCGGCGCGCGGGTCGAGCCGCCGCCTGCCGGCCTTGGCCAGCCTGTCCATCGCGGCGGCGATGTCGGGGGCGTCGAAGCCTTTGGCGATCACGCACTGATCGAGCCCGCCGATGATCTCGCCGATGCTGGAGACCGGCGTCGCCGCCACCGGCGCGCCGCACGCCACCGCCTCCAGCACCACATTGGGGAAACCCTCGAACCGCGACGAGACCACCAGGGCGTCCGCGGCCGCGTAGTAGGGATAGGGATTGTCCTGAAAGCTGAGGAACCGCACCCGCTCTTCAAGGCCGAGCGCCCGGGCGCGGGCCCGCAGCGCCGGGCGCTCAGAACCCTCGCCGATCAGGGTCAGGTCCGTGCGGCGGTTCTCCAGCGAGGCCAGGGCGTCGAGCAGGACGCCGAATTGCTTGGCCGGCGCCAGACGCCCGATGGCCAGGAAGTTGAAGCGGGCGGGATCGAAGCCGGTCTGAGTGGGCGCGCGGCTGCGCGCCCGCACCGCGGCCAGGTCGATCGGGTTGTGAATGACGGTGCCGCGCGCCAGCGTCACCCCGGCGGCAGCGTAGATTTGGCGCATCTCCTCCGACTGGAACACCGCCGCGTCGGCGCATGGCAGCAGGGCGGCCATCAGCCGGCGGGGCAGCGGGCGCCGCAGGCTTTCGGTGCTGGTCAGCCGCGCCACAAAGGCCGTGCGCCGGGGCCAAGCGAAGCGCGTCGCCGCCAGGGCGATATTGAGGTGATCGAGGGTCGACATCACCACATCGGGCCGCAGCGACCAGATCAGCGGGATCAGTTTCGGCGCCGCCCAGCGCACCTGGCGCGCGCGAAGGTCGATCACCCGCACCGCGTCGGGGACCTCGGCCCGATAGGGCGCGTTTTCCAGACTGCCGACCGCCAAGATCACCTCGCAGCGCGCCGGGTCCAGATGACGCGCCAGGGTGGCGATCACCCGCTCGGCGCCGCCGCCGCCCAGGCTTGGAACCATCAGCAGGACCCTCGACCTAGCCGCCATAGGCGCGCCGCCAGGCCTGGAACATCAGCACCCGCCACAGGGTGGCCTGCCGGTCGAGCGCGCCCGACTGGTGCTCGGCCCACAGCCGGCCGACCAGGCTGGCGTCAAGCAGGTCGTCGTCGGCGCGGGGCAGCAGGTCGTGCGCCCAGGCCCTCAGCGGCCCGCGCAGCCATTCACCGACCGGCACGCCGAACCCCATCTTCGGCCGCTCGACCATCTCGCGCGGCACGTGCTTGTAGAGCAGCGCCCGCAGCGGCCATTTCGACTGGCCGTGCAACAGCTTCATCTCCATCGGCAGGCGGGCGGCGAATTCGACCACGTCGTGATCGAGCAGCGGCACACGCGTCTCCAGGCTGACCGCCATGGCGGCGCGGTCGACCTTGGTCAGGATGTCGTCCGGCAGGTAGGTGGCCGCGTCCAGCCCCGAGACCGCGCTTAGGTAGTCGAGCCCCGGCGGCGGGGTGAAGTCGGTCAGCGGATAGGGCGTGCGCCCGTCGCCGCGAGCCAGCCCGCCGTTCAGCCGCGGCTGGTAGGTCATTTCCAGGTAGTGATCGATGCCGCCGTCGCCGGCGATGATCTCGCGCAGGGTGTTGAGCCTGCTGGTGGTGACGCGGTGCGACAGCCGGCCGGGCGCCAGCCGCACCAGGGCGGCGATGAGCGGCGTGGCGCGGGGGTGCAGGGCGTGCCGCAGCAGCCGCTTCATCGGCAGGCGCCCCAGCAGCCGGGCGTCGAAATAGCGGTCGTAGCCGCAGAAGAGTTCGTCGCCGCCGTCGCCCGACAGGCTGACGGTCACGTCGCGGCGGGCCAGGGCCGCCACCAGGGCGGTGGGGATCATCGAGGTGTCGGCGAAGGGCTCGTCCCAGATGGCCGGCAGGTCCGGGATCAGCCCCAGGGCGTCGTTGGCCGAGACCATCAGTTCGGTGTGGTCGGTCCCCAGATGGGCGGCCACGGCCTTGGCGTGGGGGGCCTCGTTGAAGGCCTGCTCCGCGAAGCCGATCGAGAAGGTCCGCACCGGGCGGGGCGAGAGGCTCTGCATCAGGGCGACGATGGTGCTGGAATCGATCCCGCCGGACAGGAAGGCGCCGACCGGCACGTCGGCGACCATCTGCAGCCGCACCGCCTCGGTCAGCAGGGCCTCAAGCCGGTTTTGCGCCTCGGCGGCGGAGCCTTCGAAACGCGGCGCGCCGAGGCTGTCCTCCAGCCGCCAGTAGGGCTCGACACGCAGCCTGCCGGGGTCGGGTCCGTCGGCCGCATCCAGCTCCAGCAGGCAGCCGGGTTTGAGCTTGTAGACTCCCTCGTGGATCGAATGCGGGGCGGGGACGGCGGTCAGGGAAAAATACAGCGACAGCGCCCGGCGGTCGATCGGCGCGGAAAAGCCGGGGAAGGCGCGCAGGGCCCGCAGCTCCGACCCGAACAGGAAGGCGCCGTTGGACCAGCCATAGTAGAGCGGCTTCTCGCCCATGCGGTCGCGCGCCAGGGTGAGGCGGCGTGTGCGGCGGTCCCAGACCGCGAAGGCGAACATGCCCTTGGCGCGCTGAAGCGCCTGCGCCACACCGAAGCGGTCGATGGCCTCGACCAGCACCTCGGTGTCGGAGGTCCCGCGCCAGGCGGGGGCCGGCCGCCCAGCCTCCAGTTCGGCGCGCAGGACGGCGTGGTTGTAGATCTCGCCGTTAAAGGTGAGCACGTAGCGGCCCGAGGCCGACAGCATCGGCTGGTGTCCGGCCGGGGAGAGGTCGAGGATGCTCAGGCGCCGGTGGCCCAGCGCGACATGCGCCTCGGGATCGACCCAGTAGCGGTGCTCGTCGGGGCCGCGGTGGCGCAGGGGGCCGGTCATGGCCGCGATCGCGGCGTGCGGGTCGGCGGCGCCGTTTCCGGCCGCGGTCACGAAACCCGAAAAGCCGCACATGCGCCCGGACGCCTCCTTCACACGCGCGTTTCGACTCATCCTGGAAACCGCTATCCAGGGAGTCGAGGCGCGCAGGCCTTCATTGGCACGGACCGGCGAGACCGCGCCAGTCCCCGGATTCCAGACGGAATGAAGATCGTCCCTGTGATTTCCGGGCTGAACATCGGGGGCGCGGGGCGCTAATGCTGTCGTGCGCCCGCAAACGCCTGCAGGCGCTGGGCGCCGACCAGCAAAGGGTGGTCCGCGCCCTGATGCATGTGTCCCTGTTCGTCCTGGTCGGGCGGCTGGCCGGGGCGGCCCGCGAGGTGGCGATCGCTGCCCGCTACGGCGCGGGGGCGGAGGTTGACGCCTACGTCCTGGTCTCCGGTCTGGTCGGCTGGCCGGTGTCGGTATGGACCAGCGTACTGTCGACCGTGCTGCTGCCGCTGCTGGTGCGCGAGGCGCAGGCCGCGGGGATGGCCCGCTTCCGCGACGAGCTGCTTGGGGCGTCACTCCTGCTCGGCCTGATGGTCGGCCTGGCCTGCGCCGGCGCGCTGCACTTCGCCATCGCCGGCGGCCATCTGGCCCTGGCGCCGCAGATCGCCGCCGTGGCCTTGGCGATCATCCCGGCCCTGGCCCTGACCGCGGCGATCGGCGTGGTGCTGGGCTTCTATTCCATGCTGCTGATGGCCGGCGGCAGCCACCTCAACACCCTGCTGGAGGGCGCCGCGCCCCTCACCGCCCTGGCCGCCGTGCTGCTGATCCCCGGCGGCGGGATCGTGTCTCTGGTCGGCGGGACCTTGGCGGGCCTTGTCCTGCAGCTGGCGCTGTCGGCCGTCCTGCAGCCGGCGCGTCCGCCGCCCTGGCCCCGGCTGTCGTTCCAGGCCCGGGTCTGGACGCCCTTCACCCGCGGCGTGGCCATCGTCGTCGCCGGCCAGGTGGTGATCAGCGCCACCGGGGCGGCCGACCAGCTGATGGTCGCCGGCCTGGGCGTATCGGCCAACGCCACCCTGGACTACGCCAACCGCCTGATCGCCCTGGCCATGAGCGTCGGGGCGGTGGTTGTGGCCCGCTCGATGCTGCCGGTGTTCGCCGGCATCGGCGACCGTTCGCGCACCTTGCGCCTGGCGGGGGGATGGAGCGCCGCCCTGTTCACCGCTGGCGCCGCCGGGGTGATCGTCGCCTGGCCCTTGGCGCCGTGGGCGGTGCAGCTTCTGTTCGAGCGCGGCGCCTTCACCGCCGCGGACACGGCGGCCGTGGCCGGCGCCTTGCGCACCGGCCTGCTGCAGGTCCCGCCGTTCCTGGCCGGGATGGTGATGGTGCAGCTTCTGGCCAGCCGTTCGGCCTATACTGCGTTCCTCCTGCTGGGTTTGCTGGGATTCGTCGTCAAGGTGGGGCTGAACCTGGTGCTGATTCCCCGCCTCGGCGTCGCCGGGGCCATGGCCGCCAGCGCCGGCATGTACTTGGTCAACGTTGTCGTGCTGCATGTCATCGCCTACAGCCCGGACCGGACCAGGGCGGCATGAAGATCGCCATCCTGATCCATTCCCTCGGCGGCGGGGGCGCCGAGCGCGTCACCGTCAACCTAGCCTGGCGCTGGGCGGAGGCGGGGGACGAGGTGGTGGTGCTCACCCTGTCGGACGCCGCGCCGCGCTACAGCCTTCATCCCCGCGTGCGGATCGTTCCGCTGGGGCTGGCGGCGCAGGGCGGCGGGGCGCTGCGGGCCATGGCCGCCAACCTGCGGCGCGTGCTCAAGATCCGCGCCGCCCTGCGCCGGGAACGGCCGGACATCGCCATCGGCATGATGACCGCCGCCGCCGTGCTGCTGGCCCTGGCCCGCACCGGCCTGCCGCTCAAGGCGATCGGCAGCGAACGGGTCTATCCGCCGGCTGTGGCGACCAAGTCGGCGTGGATGTGGCTACGAAGGGTGAGCTACGGCCTGCTCGACGGGATCGTCTGCCAGACCGGCGACGCCCGCGACTGGATCCTGGCCAACACCCGCGCCCGCCGCGCGTGGATCGTGCCCAACGCGGTGCGGTGGCCGATCGTGGCGCAGCCGCCGGTGGTCGCCCCGCCGGAAGGGCGGCCCTTTATCCTCGCCGCCGGCCGGTTCGTTCCGCAGAAGGAATTCTCGCGCCTGCCGCCGCTGTTCGCCCGCCTGGCGGCGCGTCATCCCGACTGGGACCTGGCGATCATCGGCGAGGGGCCCGAGCGCGCGGCGATCGAGGCGCAGCGAAGCGCCCTCGGCCTTGAAAACCGGATCCATCTTCCGGGATGGGTCGGCAATGTCGGCCAGTGGGGCGAGGCAGCCTCGCTGTTCGTGCTCACCTCACGCTTCGAGGGCTTTCCCAACACCCTGCTGGAGGCCATGGCCTGCGGCCTGCCGGCGGTCAGCGTCGATTGCGACACCGGCCCGCGCGATATCATCATCGACGGCGTCGACGGCCTGCTCGTCCCGCTCGACGACGAGGGCGCGCTGGAGACGGCGCTGGACGGCCTGATGAGCGACGACCACCGTCGCGCCGCCATGGGCGAACAGGCGGCCAAGGTGCGGTCGCGCTTCTCCGAGGCGCGGATCATGGATCTCTGGCGAGGCGTGATCGGCGACACTGTTTCGGCGGGCTGCGCCCGATGACCGGCCCCGTGACCGCAGCCGGAGCCGCCGCCCGCTCGACCTGGGCCGAGCGGTTGCTGTGGGGCTTGATCGTCTGCGGCCTGTGCGCCGTGCTGGCCACCCGGGTGATCCCGGCGATGCCGGACGACATCAACTACCTGACCTACTTCCGCGGCGTCACGCTCGCGCGGGGCTCGAATTGGTGGGCGGCGTTCCTCAATGAGCCGCTCTGGCTACTCTACACGCGGTATATGGGCGAGGCGTTCGGCGCGGAACTGGCGTTCAGGATCACGCTCTTCCTGTCGCCGCTGGTGCTGTTGGCGTCCTCGCGCCGCCTGCTTGGCGTCGTGGCGTGGCTGTTCTTCGTCTATTTCCTCATCGGCGCCAGCATCGCCGGCGGACTGTACGCCACGGTGATCCGGCAGGGGTTCGCCACCTCGGTGTTCATGGGTCTGGCGATGGTCGGGCTCAATCCGATCCTGGCGGCGCTGATCGCCGCCGGTTTCCACAGCTCGTTCCTGGCGGTGGTGGTGACGATCGGCCTGGTGGAGATGTTCGCCAACCCGAGATACCGCACCCTTTCCCTTATCCTGGCGGCGCTGTTCGCTATCGGCCTGCTGCTGGGCGTCAGCCAGATTCACATCGCTCTGGACGACCCCAATCTGCAGGGCCGGCGCGGCCAGACCTACCGCGGCGCCCGCGGCCTCAATCTGCTGGGGCATCTGGGCATCCTCCTGCACTACGGGATCGCCCTCGGCCTGGCCTGTCCGCCGCTGAAATCCCTGCTCCACGAGCGGTATCGGCTCTATCTCTACGCCGTTGCCCTGAGCGTGATGACCTACATCGCCATGCTGGTGAACGCCGGTTTCACCCGCTTCTTCCTCACGGTGAAGATCGTCGTCACCCTGGCCCTGCTGCTGCGGATCAGATCACGGCGCGGGCAGCTCGCCCTGGCGTTCTGGTTCCTCGGCACCGTGGTTCTGACCATCAACGAGAGCCTGACGGATTCGCCCTACGCATGGTGGGCGCTCTGGCTCGGGATTCTCGGCGGCCGCTAGCCGCCCGGGCGCGCAAGCGGCGCGAGCGTGCAGAAAGGCCCGAATCGCCCGAAAAGAACTCTGAGTTGCGTCTTCAGAGACCCAAGGTGCGCGTGACAGGCCTGTCCATACCACCGCAGCGCCTGAATGTGGTGCTGGCCCTGACGGTGAGCATGGCCGTGACCCTGGCCCTGACCGCCGTCTATGTGATGATCATGGCGCGGGCGGCGCCGGCGGGCGAACTGCAGCTCAGCCACCGCCTGCACATCCTGCTCAACTTCGTCTGCATCTACACGGTCGCCATGTCGTCGGGGCGGTTCCGCGGCGCGCTCGACCAGCGCCTCGCCAAGGTGTTCGCCACCGCCCTGTTCGTGCACGGCATGTTCGCCCTGCTGATCCTGGCCGGGCGGCTGTTCTGGTCTCGGCCGGTGCTGGTGCTGTCGTTTCTGGTCTCGCTCGCCGCCGGAGCCTTGATCGTGCTGCTGCGCCAGCGCTCGGCGCCGCGCGTGGCCCTGGTCGGGCCGGTGGTCGACGAGGCGATCTGGGCCGGGGTGAAGGGCGACCGCATCCGCGACCCTGCGGTCAACCTCTCCAGTTACGACATCGTCCTGGTCGCTTTCGACGGGCCGGTGTCGACGATGTGGACCAAGGCCCTGGCCCGGGCCATGCTCAGCGGCTGCCAGGCGCGGCACGTCGGCGAATACCTGGAGGAGATGGCCGGCGCCGTCTCCATCGACGACTTCGAACTCGACCATGTGTCGGACCGCAACAGCGCCTTCTACCGCCCGCTCAAACGCTTTCTCGACATCTCCATCACCCTGGCGGTCCTGCCCATCGCCCTGCCTCTGGTGCTGTTGTCGGCCGCCGCCATTCTGCTGACCATGGGCTGGCCGGTGTTTTTCGTGCAGCAGCGCATCGGCCTGGGCGGCGCACCATGCGCAAGATTGGCGAGGACGCCAGCGTGCGCGCCGCCGTGCGCGGCGACCTGCGCGTCACCCCTGTGGGCCGCTTCCTACGCCGCACCCGCATCGACGAACTGCCGCAGCTCTGGAACGTGCTGCGCGGCGACATGAGTCTGGTCGGGCCGCGCCCCGAAGCCAGCGTCCTGCATGCATCCTACGTCGAGCATACCCCTGCCTATGTCTATCGCAACATGGTGCGGCCCGGCATCACCGGCTGGGCCCAGGTCAGCACCGCGCCGTCGTCCAATCCGGATGAGGCCCGCCGCAAGCTGCGCTACGACCTGTTCTATGTGAAGCGCGGCTCGGCGATGCTCGATTTCCTGATCCTGGCCCGCACCATCGGCGCCCTGATGCGCAGCCCGGAGGCCGCGCGCCGCGCGGCGCCGTCGATATCCGGCTCAGCCGCATTCGCGCCGCGCACAGCCGGCGGCGGTCCGGCCTACAGCCCGCCGGACCTGTAGGTTTCAGGCGCGGCGGTAGACGTATTCGTCGCAGGCGGAACCGAACAGGCCGTGGCGGCGTCCGCCGAACGGCAAGACGCGCAAGGCCGAAAATTCGCGTGCGGTGAGAAAAGCGTCGATCTCTTCCGGCGTGGCCGATTCATACGGATAGCCGCCCAGCCAGTCGTGGATATCGTGGTCCCGTTCCATGCCGCGCCGGCCGTCGGTCGGCGGTCGCTTGCGAAAGCCTGTGGCCAAGCCGGAAATGACCGTGCGCCAGACGCCGAACAGAATCCGGATCAACTTCTGAACCGGGGCGGACGCCCTGGCGTAGATCGCCTTTTCCACCTTCCAAACGCCGCAAAGCGGGGTCTCGGCATAGATGGCGATAGCCAGAATTCCGCCGGGCGCCACCATGGCGCCGGCCTTGTCGATGGCGCGCCACATGTCGCCGGTATGGTGCAGCACGCCCCAGGAATAGACGGCGTCATACCGGCCGGAGGCTTCAAACACGCTGGTGACAGCCGCGGACCAGGCGGCGGCGGGCGCGTGCCGCTCCAGGGTGTCGCGCGCGGTGGCGACCGAGTCGGCGTCGATGTCGATGCAGGTCACGTGGGCCGCGCCGGCGCGCAGGAGCGAGAGGGCGGGCAGGCCCGAGCCGCAGCCGATGTCGATCACCGTCTTGCCGTTCAGCGCGCCGTCCGGGAACAGGCGCTGGACGCCGCGATCGGAGTTGGCAATCCGCTCGTCGTCGATCAGGCCGGCGAACGAGCGCCAGTTCTTGCCGAACGCGAAGTGGCTGTCAGCCGCGGTCAGGTCGCCCATGCCCTCCTATAGCGGGCGGCCCTGAGTCGGGCCATCCTGCGGAAGCCCGGCTCAGGATCTTGCGGCGTGATTGCGGTTGTAGGCGCACCACCGAAAGGCCAGTTCGCCCAGCACCTGCTCGGCCAGCGCCCGCGGCGCCTCCCGGCCCTGGCGGCGCATCGCGCCGACGCCGTAGGGGCTGGTCACCTGCACCGTGTCGTTGGTCATGCGCCACAGGCCGCGATAGGCTTGGCCGCCGCGGCGGATGGTCAGGCGGTGGGTCTCGCCGGTGTTGCACTCGATGGCCGACATGGTCTTGCTCCGTCCTTATCGATCCGGCAGGGTCGGGTCTTGAGGAGCAGTCTCGTCCCCCGTCGCTTAACCGGCGCGGAGCGGCGGCTTCATCGGGCGTTCAGGTCTCGCGTCGGGGAAAGATTGCGCTAGGCTCGGCCCTGAGGGGGCGGCGGGGCATGGCGGACTACAACCAACGGCTATTTTCCGGCGGCTTGCGCGGGCGGCTGCACATGGCGCGATTCGAATGGCTCAGGCGCCGCGCCGCCGGCCCGGCGCCCCTCCGGGTGATCGAGCTCGGCTGTTTCGACTGCCGAAGCCTCAGCTATATGGCGCCCGAGCAGTATGTGGGCCTGGACGCCGGCTGGGAGGATGGCCTTGCGCAGGCGCGCGTCCGCTTCGCCGGCGATCCGCGCGTGACCTTGATCCAGGCGGTCGACCCGGCGGCGATGCGGCGGTTTCCCGACCGTTCCTTCAATCTGGGGATCGCGCTGGAGACGCTGGAACATGTGCCCCCGCCGGTGCTGCCGGGCTACCTCGACGAATTGGCGCGGGTGATCGACGGACGGCTGCTGGTGACTGTGCCCAACGAAATGGGCCCAGTGTTCCTCGCCAAGTACCTGGCCAAGCGCTTCCTGCTCAGCGGAACGCCCGATTCCTACACCTTGAGGGAGATCGTCGCCGCCGTGGCCGGCCGGCTCGACCGGGTCGAGCGGCGCGAGCACAAGGGGTTCGACTATCGGCGGCTGATCGATGAGCTGTCGCGCCGGTTCGAGATCGTCGCGGTCGAGGGCCTGCCGTTCGGGCCGCCGTCCCTGGCCTTTTCCGTCGCCATCACGGCGAGGTCGCGAGCGTGACGCGACCTGGGGCCTAGTGGACGGCGGGTGGGGGCGTCGCCGTTCCGGCCGGCGCGCTGCGGGCGACGAACAGGCGTCCCTTCTCGACCACCAGCACCACCCCAAGGCAGAGTAGGCCGCAGAGGGTGAAGCCGACGGTGATCGGAACCGCCGTGCCGTCGAACATCTGGCCGATCAGGAAACCGGTGATCGAGCCGCCGACCATGGTGATGAAGCCCTGGGCGCTGGCGGCGGCGCCGGCCACGTGGCCAAGCGGCTCCATGGCCATGGAGCTGAAGTTGCCGGAGATCATGCCGAAGCAGAACATGGTCATGGCCTGCAGTATGGCGAAACTGAGCACGGTCTCATGGCCGCCCAGCGCCACGGCGCAGTGGACCGCCGCCAGGGCGGTGAAGCCGAGCAGGGCTGAGTGCGAGATCAAGCGCATGCCCAAGCGGTTGACGATGCGGGCGTTGACCAGCGACGAGGCCGCCATCGATCCGGCGGTGGTGGCGAACACGATCGGGAACAGCTGCGGCGCGTGGAACGCCTCGGAGAACAGCTGCGGCGCCGAGTTGATGAAGCCGAACAGCGAGCCGAACAGCACCGCCATGGCCAGGGTGTAGCCCATGCCCAGGCGGCTGCCGACGACGATTCGGAAGGAGTCGGCCACCTGGGCCAGGTTGATCGGCCGCCGGTCCTCCGGCTTGAGGGTCTCGGGCAGCTTGACCGCGGCCCAGACGGCGACGGCGGCGGTGGCGATGGCCAGGACGCCGAAGATCCAGCGCCAGGACGCCACCATCATCACGCCGAGGCCCAGCGTCGGGGCCAGGATCGGCACGGTCATGAACACCAGCATGCACAGCGACATAACTTGGGCCATCTTCCGCCCGCTGTAGCTGTCGCGGATGATCGACACCGGCGCCACGCGGGTGGTGGCCACCGCCACCCCCTGCAGGCAGCGCGCCACGAGCAACAGATGGAAGGTAGGGGCCACGGCGGCCATCAGGCTGAACAGGGCGTAGAAGCCCAGGCCCCAGAGCAGGACGGGCTTGCGGCCGTAGCGGTCCATCATCGGGCCGAAGAACAGCTGCGCCACGCCGAAGCTCAGCAGGTAGAGCGTCACCACCAGTTGTTGGTCGTTGGCGCGGGTGACCTGATAACCGCGCGCCAGTTCCGGCAGGGCCGGCAGCATGCCGTCGATACCGAAGGCGCTCAGCGCCATCAGCGCCGCCATCAGCACCACGAACTGCGGAAAGCCCATGCCGGGGTGCGGAATCTTCTGCTCGGCGGCGGACATGGGGCGGGCTTTCAGACGGCGCGCAACGGCCGCGCGAACGGGCGGTTCCCTTACCCCAGCTTGTCTTGCGGCGCAGCAACAAACGGCCGCGCTCGAACGCCCGAGGGGCGCCCTACAGGCCCCAATAGGGCATGGCCCCGTACTGGCCGTAGTAGGAGAACAGGCTCTCGCGATAGATCTTGTCGCCGTCGCCAAAGCCCTCCAGCTCGTCCTTGGCGTAGGACGGGGCCTTCTCCAGCTCCTCGCGGCTCAGGGGCACGACATAGCCCTCGATGCCCGGCTCGTAGTCGAGCACGGCCCACGGCACCGGATGGATGCGCGCGGCTACCCCTAAGAACCCGCCGAAGGAGATCAGGGCGTAGCGCACCTGGCCCGACAGCTTGTCGATCGACAGGTCCTCGACGTGGCCGATGCGCTCGCCCTTGGTGTTGAACACCGGCGTGCCCTCCACCCGGCTGGCGGTGATCAGAAGGTGTTCGGTCGGTTTGTTGGCCATGGCGGGCCTCCTTTGAAATCTGTCAGCGCGACCGGCCCGACCCCGGGTCGGTCGCTGTCTTGCCGCCGTCCTGCGACCCTTTTGCGCCGGCCGGCTCGGTGGCCGGGCGCGGCGCCTGGCCGTCACGTCCCGGCCTCATGTTCTCGTTCTCGACGTCGCGGTTGTCCGGGCGGCTGTCGTTGGCGGACTGTGGCGTCTTGGGCATGGCGTCTCCTTGATCTGGAACAACGCCCCGGCCGAAAAGCCGATCCTAGTCTAGGCCATGAGGCCCAAGCTTGGCGATGATGTCCTGCATCGACCGCCCCTCGATTTCCACCTGTTTGAGCCGGGCGGCGTGGCCGCGCACCACCGAAACCGCTGAACGCGGCAGGCCCAGCGCCTTGGCCAGCAGGGCCTCGACGGCGGCGTTGGCCCCGCCGTCCACCGGGGCGGCGGCGACCCGCAGTTTCAGGAACGGGCGGTGGGCGGGGTCCACGCCCCAGCCCTCGACGGCGTCGCGCCCGCCGCGAGGCGAGACGCGCACCGCGATCCTCATGCCCGGGCTAGCCCAAGAATTGCTTCAGCGGCCCGAAGGCCATGGGCACCAGGTAGCGCTGCACGCCCATGATCACCAGCAGGGCGATGATCGGGCTGATGTCGATGCCGCCCAATGTCGGGATGAACCGGCGGAACGGCGCCAGCACCGGCGCGGTCACCGCTTCCAGGAAGCGGTGCAGTTGGTAGACGAAGCGGTTGCGCAGGTTGATCACCTCGAAGTGGATCAGCCAGCTCATGATGGCGCTGATGATGATCGCCCAATACAGCAGGCTCAGCAGGCCGGAGACAATAAACTCAAGAAAGCTGGCCATCGGGACTCCGTCCGACGCGGGATCGCGCCACCCTCTTCTAGCGGCGCATTGGCGCGGCTGGCAACCAGGGACCCGCCGTGCTTGACACCGTATGGGGGCGCCCCTTATGTCGCCGCCTGCCCTGCCTGGGGGCCGTAGCTCAGTTGGTAGAGCGCGTCGTTCGCAATGACGAGGTCAGGGGTTCGACTCCCCTCGGCTCCACCAGGACCCCCTGCTAGACCACGGCGCCGAAGAGCCTGCCTATCCCGGCGGTGGCGGCCATGGCCAGCGCCCCCCAGAACATCACGCGCGCCGTCGCCTTCCAAAGTCCGGCCCCGCCCACCTTGGCCCCGACGGCGCCCAGCAGGGCCAGGAAGGCCAGCGAGGCCGCCGACACCGCGGGCCCCATCGCCTGAGCGGGCGCGCCCGCGGCCGCCGCCAGGGGCAGCGCCGCCCCGACGGCGAAGGTGATCGCGGAGGTAAGGGCGGCCTGGATCGGACGGGCCAAGGTGTGTTCGGAGATACCCAGTTCGTCGCGCGCATGCGCCGCCAGGGCGTCCCCGGCGTTGAGATGGGTGGCGACCTGCATCGCCAGGTCCAGGGGAAGCCCGCGCGCGGAGTAGATGCCCGCCAGCTCGGCCAGCTCCTGCTCAGGCTGAGTCGCCAGCTCATGACGCTCTCGCGCCAGGTCGGCGGCCTCGCTGTCGGCCTGGGAGCTTACCGAGACATACTCGCCGGCGGCCATGGACATCGCGCCGGCCACCAAGCCTGCGGTTCCGGCGGTCAGAATAGCTCCCCGCGAGGCCCCAGCCGCGGCCACGCCCACGAGCAGGCTGGCGGTGGAGACGATGCCGTCGTTGGCGCCCAACACGGCGGCGCGGAGCCAGCCGATGCGGGACACGACATGGCGTTCGCGATGGTGATTAAGGCCTCTACTCATCGCGCGATCTCCAGTTCCGCCGCCACTGCCGCGATGACCGGCGCCCAGTCGTCGGGGGCGCTCTGGCGCAGAAGCTTGACCGAGCCGTACCATGGCATGGTCTCCCCGGCCACGCTGTAGCGCCATTCAGGCATGAAGGGGGTCATCACCAGGCACGGGGCGCCGACCGCGCCGCACAGGTGGATCAGAGCGGTCTGCACCGACACCACCAAGTCCAGCGACTGAACCAGGCCGGCCAGGTCCTCGAAGTCGTCGATCTCAGCGGGCGCGAACAGCCTGATCGGGCGCGGTAGGCCGGGGTTGATGGCGGCGACCTCGGCGGCCGTGTCGCCGTATTGCAGGCTCACGAACTCGCATCCTTGCAGGGTCAGCAGCCGGCGCAGATCGTCAAGGGTCAGGGAGCGCCAGGCCGTGTCGGTGCTCGCCGTGCCGCCGCGCCAGGAGAGGCCGATCCGCAGCGGCGTGGTCTTGGGGCCCAGGCGTTCGCTCCAGGCGGCGGCGATCTGCGGTCGGGGGCGCAGGTAGGGTGCGGCGGGGAAATCCTCCGGCGTCTGGCGATAGAGCCGGCCGAGGTTCCCCATCGGCAGGATCACGTCGTAGCCCGCCAGTTCCAGCGGCCCGTGCCGGCGCCGGCCGATGAAGCTGATACCGGGGAAGGAGGCTTCGAACAGCGCTTGCAGGCGGGCATCACAGACGCAGGCGACGCTGGCCGCCTCCGCCGCCAGGTCGCTCAGCATGGAGGCGAACATCACCTGGTCGCCGATGCCCTGTTCGGCGATGACCAGCACCGCCTTGCCGGCGACGTCGGCGCGGGTGAGGCCGGGCTGGAGCCGCGTCAGGGCCTCGTTGGTCACGAACCCGCGCGACCCGGCCAGGAAGGACGGCGCCTGCCAGCGGTGCTCGTAATCGCTCCAGCCGCCGGGGAAGTCGCCCAGCCGCAACCGGGCCTGGGCGCGGCGGAAATAGCCGGTGGGGTTTCCGGGCTGGGCGGCGATGGCGCGGTCGAGGGCGGCGACACCCTCCGCGAACCGCCCCAGCGCCCCGAGAATGACCGCCCGGCTGAGCTGGACCTCGTAGTCGGGGTTGATCTTGAGCGAGGCGTCGATGGCGGCCAGAGCGTCTTCGCGCCGGCGCAGGTTGAGCAGGATCATGGCGCGCAGGTGGTGGACGACAGCCTGCTGCGTCTGGGCGGCGATGGCGCGGTCGATGGCGTCCAGGGCCTCCTCGAACCGGCGCTGATGGTAGAGGCCCTGGCCGAGATCGAACAGCATACGCGCGCGGTTGGCCTGGGCCGGGGCGTAGCGCGGGTCATGCTCCAGGGCGGTGTCATAGCCTTGGATAGCTTCCTCACGTCGCCCCAGCTTCGCCAGGGCATTGCCCTGGTTGGACCATGTCGCGGCGTTGGCCGGGTCCAGCGCCAGGGCGCGGGCGAAATCCTCCAGCGCCTCGGCGGGCCGCCCGGTCTCGCTGAGCAGGGCGCCGCGCAGGGCCAGGACCTGCGCGTCGGCTGAGGTGTCGGGGAGGGCCGCCAGCGCCTCGGCGAGTTTGCCCGCCCCGGCCAGGGCGCGCGCCCGCCGGAGGTTCTCGCTCAACGCTTTCCTGTTCCCCAAGGCGTCATCCCCAACTCGCCGCCTCAGCTTGGTCCGGAAACAGCGCCAAGGCCATATTCCGATAGATCGTCCGCCGCAGCCTTGCTACAGAGACGAGGCAAGGGCTGTCAAAATGCGTTGTTTTTACTCAGGTTTCAACTCGTGATCGGCCATATCCGCCGCTTCGGCCCGGTGGTGCTGCTCGCCGGCGTGGTGACGGCGGCGGTGTTCAGCGGCGCCACCGACCACCTGACCCTGGCCGAACTGGAATCGCACCGCGCCGCCATGCGCGCCTTCGTCGTCGCCCATCCGGGCTTGAGCGCCGGGGCGTTCATCACGGCTTACGCCGTGATGGCGGCCACCGCCCTGCCAGGCCCGCTGATCTTCACCATCGCCGGCGGCCTGCTGTTCGGCCCCTGGATCGGCAGCGTGGCGGTGCTGGCCGGCGCCAATCTCGGCTCGTTGATCCTGTTCGTCATTTGCAAGACCGCGTTCGGCGACGTGATCCGCCGCCGCGGCGGGCCGCGCGTGGCCAAGGTGGAGGCCATGGTCAGCGGCCGCATTTTCGAGAGCGTGCTGATTCTGCGCCTGCTGCCGGTGTTCCCGCTCGGCTTCGTCACCGTCGGCGCGGCCCTGGTCGGGGCGCCGATCGGATCGTTCCTGGCCGCCAGCGTGCTGGGCATGGTCCCCAGCACCATCGTCTACACCTCGATCGGATCGGGCCTGAACCGGGTGCTGGACCAGGGCGGGCGCATAACGCCGGGGCTGTTCGCCGACCCGCAGATCATACTGCCGCTGTGCGGCCTGGCCGCCCTGGCGGCCCTGCCGCTGATCATGCGCGGCTGGCGCGCGTATCGCCGGGCCAAGCGGGAGATCGTCGAGCCGCTCGACGGACTGTGATTGGGTGCTAGTTCATCGCTCCGCAGGCGTAGAGCAGCAGGATGATCGGGATGGGAATACCTATCAGCCACAAAAGAATACCCTTCACAGCGTGTCCTCCGTTTAGTCTGTCGCAGAGGTAACGGCGGCGCGCAGGGTGCGTTCCTGCGTCCGGAACGGACATAAAATAAGACGGAGACGGCATGGCCGGCATCATCGGCGGTATCTGCACCTCGCACGTGCCCACCATCGGCGTCGCCTACGACAAGGGCCGCCAGAACGACCCGGCCTGGGCGCCGCTGTTCGACGGCTACAAGCCGGTCGCCGCCTGGCTGGCCGAGAAGAAGCCGGACGTGCTGGTGTTCTTCTACAACGACCACGCCACGACCCTGTTCTTCGACATGTACCCGACCTTCACCTTAGGCGTCGGCAAGAGCTTCATCATTGCCGACGAGGGCGCGGGCTACCGCCCCCTGCCGCCGATCAAGGGCGACGTCGATTTCCAGGCCCATATCGGCCAGTCGCTGGTCAACGACGAATTCGACATGACCTTCTCCCAGGACAAGCCGATCGACCACGGCATCGCCTCGCCCCTGCCGCTCTTGTGGCCGCACGATCCGGACTGGCCGGGGACGGTGGTGCCGATCGCCATCAATGTGCTGCAGTACCCGCTGCCGACCGCGCGCCGCTGCTACCGCCTGGGCCAGGCGGTGCGCCGCGCCATTGAGAGCTATCCGGAAGACCTGAAGGTGGTGATCGTCGGCACCGGCGGCCTGTCGCACCAGATCCACGGCGAGCGCACCGGCTTCAACGACACCGCCTGGGACATGGAGTTCCTGGCGCTGTTCCGCGACGATCCCGAGGCGATCACCAGACTGACCCACGCCGACTTCGTCCGCCGCGGCGGGGCCGAGAGCGTCGAGCAGATCATGTGGATGGCCATGCGCGGGGCGATGAGCGAACAGATTCACGAGATTCACCGCAACTATTATCTGGCCACCACCACCGCCATGACCGTGGTCCTGTACGAGGAAGGCCCCGGCGATGCGCCGGTGCGCGAAGCCGTTTCCGCCGCGGCCGCGAGCGCCGCGCCGTGAAGACGCAAAATCCGCAACTGGCCGGGATCGAGGCGCTGGAGGGGACCTATGTGTTCGACCTGCGCACCAGCAACCGCACCCTGGCCTTCAACCGCTTCTTCTGGGAGATGATCAATCTTCCGGCGCGCGAGGCGTTCTGGAAGGACGAGGAGGCGGCCATGACCGCCGCCGGCCTGTCGGATGAGGAAAAGCAGCTGGTGCGGAACCGCGACTGGCTCGGCATCGTCCAGTACGGTGTCAATTTCTTCGTGCTGGAGAAGTGGGCGCGGGTGCTGAAGACCACCAACCTGGAGGTCTATGCCCGGATGCGCGGCGAGAGCTTCGAGGAATTCATGGCCACCCGCCAAGTCCCCGATGCCCGCTAAGCCTGCCCTGGTCCTGGTCCCCGGCCTGCTGTGCGACCGCTATGTCTGGGAGCCGCAGATCGCCGCGCTCAGCGCGGATCACGACATCACCGTGCCCGACCTGATGGGCCACGATTCCATCACCGGCATGGCGCAGCACGTGCTGAGCGCGGCGCCGCAGACCTTCGCCCTGGCCGGCCATTCGATGGGCGCGCGTGTGGCGCTGGAGATGATGCGGATGGCCCCGGAGCGGATCGAGCGCCTGGCCCTGCTCGACACCGGCATCCATCCGCAACAGCCGGGCGAACGCGAGAAGCGCATGGCCCTGGTCAATGTGGCGCAGACCCAGGGCATGGGCGCCCTGGCCGATCTGTGGCTGCCGCCGATGGTCTATGCCGATGGCCCGCGCGCCGCGGAATTGATGGCCGAGCTGCGGGCGATGGTGCTGCGCCGCGAGCCGCGGAACTTCGCCGACCAGGTCGCCGCCCTGCTCGGCCGCCCCGACGCCGCCGAGGGCTTGGCCGCCATAAACTGCCCGGTGCTGATCGGAGTCGGCCGCCACGACACCTGGAGCCCGCCGGCTCAGCACGAGGCCATCGCCGCCCTGATCCCGCAGGCCCGCTATGTCGTGTTCGAGGACAGCGGCCACATGAGCACGGTGGAGACGCCGGATGCGGTGAGCGCGGCCCTGGCCGATTGGCTGCGTTCAGCCTGACCTTTGCCGCAATTTAGCTCTGGAACTTAGGGTTAGACGGACCGGCGCCTGGGGGATAATCAGGCTTCACAACGACAAGACGGGGAAAAACACGCATGGCCGCCGCCAAGGAAATCGCGATCGGGACTGTCATCGACGGGCACAAGCTCGGCGGGTTCCAGAAGATGGTCTTCACCCTCTGCGTGCTGCTGTGCTTCGTCGAGGGCTTCGACGCCAACAGCGCCGGCTATGTGGCGCCGGCCTTGGCCAAGCATTTCGGCCTGGCGCACAACGCGCTCGGCCTGTTCTTCTCCGCCGGCCTGTTCGGCCTGATGCTGGGGGCCATGTTCGTGGCCCCGATCGCCGACAAGATCGGCCGCAAGCCGATGCTGGTCGGCTGTCTGATCCTGTTCGGCGCCAGCTGCATCGGCATGTCGATGAGCACCTCGATCGAGACGCTCTACATCTTCCGCTTCCTCACGGGCCTCGGCATCGGCGGGGCCATGCCCAACGCCATCGCCATGAGCGCCGAATATTCGCCCGCGCGCATCCGCTCGCTGGTGGTCATCATCACCTTCAACGGCTTCGTCGCCGGCTCGATCACCGCCGGCCTCGCGGCCTCGCGCATGATCGAGGCGTTCGGCTGGAATTCGGTGTTCCTGCTCGGCGGCATCATGCCGCTGCTGCTGGCGCCGGTGATCTTCTTCCTGCTGCCGGAATCGGCGCGCTTCCTCGCCGCCAAGGGCGGGCAGGACGCGCAGGTCGCCAAGCTGATGCGCAAGATCGATCCGGCCCTGCCGGAAAGCGGCGTCACCTACATCAACGAGACCAAGCCCGAGACGCGCATGTCGGTCAAAGCGCTGTTCACGCACGGCCGCGCGCGCAAGACCGTGCTGGTCTGGGCGCTGGTGTTCTGCAGCCTGCTCGATCTGTTCCTGATGGCCAGCTGGCTGCCGACGCAGATCGCCTCGCTCGGGGTGCCGGTCGGCATCGCCATCCTGCTCGGCACGCTGCTGCAGGTCGGCGGCATGACCGGCATGGTGCTGGGCTGGGTGATGGAGAAGGTCGGTCCCAGCAAGGCCCTGGCCGGCGCCTATGTCATCGGCGCCATCGGCATCGCCGCCATCGCCATGGTCGGCGGCAACGTGCCCCTGCTGGCCATCTCCATCCTCTGCGCCGGCTTCGGCATCATCGGCGCCCAGACCGCGGCCAACGCCGTGGCGGCCGAACTCTACCCGACCGAGATCCGCTCCACCGGCGTGGGCTGGTATTTCGGCGTCGGCCGCATCGGCTCGATCGTCGGCCCGGCGATCGCCGGCTTCCTGCTGTCGCGCGGCGCCACCAACCGCGACGTCTTCCTGCTAGCGGTGATCCCGGCTCTGATCGCCGCCGTCGCCGCCCTGGCGCTGAAGCAGAACGCGCGCTCGGCGGACCGCGCCTCGGCGCACTAGACCCAGCTGTCGGTAAAATCGAAGCGGCGGAGAGCGCAGGCTGTCCGCCGCTTTTTCTTGATTTCTTGCGCTAGTGCGCCTCGTCCCAGGTGTCGGCGGCGCGCGCCTCGACCACCAGCGGCACGCTCAACTCCACCGCCGGATGGGCGGCGCCTTCCATCACGCGCTTGACCACGGCGATGGTGGCGTCGGCCTGATCCTTCGGCGCCTCGAACACCAGTTCGTCGTGCACCTGCAGCAGCATCTTCGCGGACAGCCCGGCGTCGGTCAGCGCCCGCGGCATGCGGATCATGGCGCGGCGGATGATGTCGGCGGCCGCGCCCTGGATCGGCGCGTTGATCGCCGCGCGTTCGGCGAACTGGCGGTGCGCCACGCTCGCGCCGCGGATGGCGGGAATGTCGATCTTGCGGCCTAAGATGCTGCTGACGAAACCCTGCTCGCGCACCAAGGCGCGCGTGGCGTCCATGTAGTCGCGGATGCCGGGGAAGCGTTCGAAGTAGGTCTTGATATAGGCGCCCGCTTCCTGCTGCGGAATCGAAAGCTGGTTGGCCAAACCGAACGCGCTGATGCCGTAGACGATACCGAAGTTGATCGCCTTGGCGCGGCGGCGGATATCGGACGGCATGCCCTCGATCGGCACGCCGAACATCTCGCTCGCCGTCATGGCGTGGATGTCGTCGCCGCGTTTGAACGCGGCTTTCAACTGCGGAATGTCGCCAATGTGCGCCAGCAGGCGAAGTTCGATTTGGCTGTAGTCGGCGCTGATCAAAACGTGACCCTTTTCGGCGATGAAGGCCTTGCGGATCTTGCGGCCTTCCTCGGTGCGGATCGGGATGTTCTGCAGGTTGGGGTCGGACGACGACAGCCGCCCCGTCGTCGTCGCCGCCAGGGCGTAGGCGGTGTGCACGCGGCCGCTGCGTTCGGAAATCGCCGCGATCAGGTTGTCGGTGTATGTACCCTTCAGCTTCGACAGCTGGCGCCAGTCGAGCAACACCTGCGGCAGTTCGTGCCCCTCGGCGGCCAGGGTCTCCAGCACATCGCTGTCGGTGGCCCATTGACCGCTGGCGGTCTTCTTGCCGCCGGCATGGCCCATCTCGCCGAACAGCACCTCGCCGATCTGTTTCGGGCTGCCCATGTTGAACGGCCGCCCGACCAGCTCCTGCGCCCGCGCCTCGAACGCCGACATGCGCATGGAAAAATCGTGGGACAGGTGACGCAGCGTATCGGGGTCGACCTTGATGCCGGCGTTCTCCATCCGCGCCAGCACGGCGGGCAGCGGACGCTCGAGCGTTTCATAGACGGTCAGCAAACCCTCACGGCTGAGACGCGGACGCAGGATGTTGTAGAGCCGCAAAGTCACGTCGGCGTCTTCGGCCGCATAGGCCGTCGCCGGCGCCAGATCGACGTGCTTGAAACTGATCTCGCCCTTGCCCGAACCAGCCACCTGTTTGAACGGAATCGGCGCGTGCCCGAGATGCAGCTTCGACAGTTCGTCCATGCCGTGCCCGTGCAGCCCGCCTTCGAGCACGTAGCTGATCAGCATGGTATCTTCGATCGGCGCGACGTCGATGCCATAGCGGCTCAAGACGGCGATGTCGTACTTGGCGTTCTGCGCCACCTTCAGCACCGCCGGATCTTCCAGCATCGGCTTGAGCGCGGCGATCACATCATCGAGCGGAATCTGCGTCAGGTCGGCGGCGGCCTCGAACGCCAATCCGTCCTTCTCGCAATGGCCGACCGGGATGTAGCAGGCCTCCCCCGGCGCGATCGCCAGCGACACGCCGCACAGGCCGGCGGTGGCCGACGACAACGCGTCTGTTTCCGTGTCGAAGGCGGCCAGACCCTTGGCCGTGGCGCGAGCCACCCAGTCTTTCAGCGTGTCGAGATCGCGCACGCAGACATAGGCGGCATGATCGACGGCCTGCGCTTCGGCGGCCTGCATCTCGCTCGGCGCGAAGGCCGGGCGCATCACCGGCGCGCTGGCGGGTTTGGGCCGCGGGTTCAATCCGGTGGGCGAGGGCGTCGCGGTGGAGGCCACCCCGTCGCCGACCCGTTTGGCTAGGGAGTTGAATTCCATCTCGGCGAAGAAGGCGGCCAGCATCGCCTTGTCCGGGTCGCGCACCCTCAAGTCGTCGATCGGTTCGGGCAGGGGCGTGTCGCAATCGAGCTGCACCAGGGCGCGCGACAGTCGAATCTGATCGGCGAAATCGATCAGGGTCTGGCGGCGCTTTTCCTGCTTCACCTCGCCGGCGCGCTCCAGCACCGCGTCGAGGCTGCCGTATTCGTTGATCAGCAGGGCGGCGGTCTTGATGCCGATGCCGGGGGCGCCCGGCACGTTGTCGACGCTGTCGCCGCACAGGGCCTGCACGTCCACCACGCGGTCCGGCGTGACGCCGAATTTTTCGAACACCTGCTCGGGACCGATGCGCAGGTTCTTCATGGTGTCGAGCATGGAGACGCCGTCGCCGACCAGCTGCATCAGGTCCTTGTCGGAGGAGACGATAATGGTCTCGCCGCCCTGCTCGCGCACGCGGCAGGCGTAGGACGCGATGATGTCGTCGGCCTCGTAGCCGGGCAGCTCCAGGCTCGGCACGCCGAAAGCCCGCGTGGCGTCGCGCACCAGGGCGAACTGCGGGATCAGGTCCTCCGGCGGCGGCGGGCGGTGGGCCTTGTAAGGCGCGTAGAGCTTGTTGCGGAAGGTCTTCTCGGAATGGTCGAAGACCACCGCTAGGTGAGTCGGGGCGTCGCCCTGCATGTCGCGCAGCAGCTTCCACAGCATGTTGCAGAACCCGCTGACCGCCCCCAGCGGCAGGCCGTCGCTCTTGCGGGTGAGGGGTGGCAGGGCGTGGTAGGCGCGGAACAGGTAGCCGGAGCCGTCGACCAGGAACAGGCGGATGGCGGGGCCGTCCTGGGTCAGTTCGCGTTCGGGAACGAGGTCGAGAGCGTCGGTCATGACGCGAACATAGGGGTTCGCAGGCGTGCCGTCAGGGGGGTTTAGTGCCCGCCGGCGTCCTCATAGACGCCAGGCGCCAGGCGCTCGTCCTCGTGGCCGTCGCTGTGGGCGGCCAGCACGAACCGGCGGTCGCAGTAGCCGCATTCGGCCATGCCGTCGCCGCCCAGTTCGATCCAGACCCGAGGATGGCCCAGGGCCCCGCCGACCCCGTCGCAGGCGACCCGGCGCGAATGCACGGTGATCACTTCCGGCGGCGGCAGGTTGTGCACGTTCTCGTGCAGGGCCGGCGCGGTGTCGGGAACGGGTTTGCTCTTGCGGGCCATGCGGCATGTCCGATTGGAAAGCGTGAACCCCGCTTGGCGCGGGGGGCGGTTCGGGCCTACCTATGCGAGGCGCAAAGCCCGCCGTCAATTGATCCAGAAAGCCGCTTAAGACCTCATGGACCTGCCCGACTACGCCATCGAAGCCAGCCGCCTGGTGAAGGTCTATCCGGCCAAGGGGCTTACCCCCGCCAAGACGGCGCTGAACGGGGTCGATCTCAAGGTGCCGCGCGGCTCGATCTTCGGCCTGCTGGGCCCCAACGGGGCAGGCAAGTCGACCTTCATCAACATCTGCGCCGGCATGGTGCGCAAGACGTCGGGGACGCTGTCGAGCTGGGGCCGCGACATCGATAGCCGCCCGCGCGACGCCCGCGCCGCCATCGGGGTGGTGCCGCAGGAGATCGCCGCCGACGCCTTCTTCACCCCGCACGAATCGCTTGAGCTGCAGGCCGGCTATTACGGGGTGCCCAAATCCGAGCGGCGCACCGACGAGTTGCTCAGCGCCCTGGGCTTGTCGGACAAGGCGCAGGCCTATGTGCGCACCCTGTCGGGCGGCATGAAGCGGCGGCTGATGGTGGCCAAGGCCATGGTGCACTCGCCGCCGGTGCTGATCCTCGACGAGCCGACAGCCGGGGTCGACGTCGACCTGCGCCGCCAGCTCTGGGCCTATGTCAGCGATCTCAACCGCCTGGGGGTGACCATCGTCCTGACCACCCACTACCTGGAGGAGGCGCAGCAGCTCTGCGACCAGATCGCCATCGTCAACCACGGTGAGGTGGTGGTGTGCGAACCGACGCGCGATCTGCTGCGGCGGCTCGACACGCGCAATGTGGTGGTGACCCCAGACCATCCGGTGACCGCAGCGCCGGATCTGCCCGGGTTCCAGAGCCGCCTGCGCGCCGGGGGCGCCTTCGAGGTTAGCTACCGCACCGGCCAGTCCAGCGTCGAGCAGGTCCTGGCCGCCGTGCGCGCCAGCGGGGTGCATATCAAGGACATCGCCACCGAGGACCCGGACCTGGAGGACGTGTTCCTGTCCCTGACCGGCGCGCGGGCCTAACGAGGCGCCATGGCCCTGTCGGTCGACCAAGCCCTGCTGAAGGCGCGCACCCTCGCCGCCAAGGGCGACAGGGCGAGCGCCGAGACGCTCTATCGGACCGTGCTGGCCAGCCAGCCGAAGAACCGCCTGGCGCTGCAGGGTCTGCAGACGCTGGCCGAGCGCGGGCCGCAAGAGGCGGCGGCCGACACCGCGCCGCTGCTGGCGCTGTACAACCTCGGCCAGATCGAACCGGCCCTGACCCTGGCCGACCAGCTCATCCGCCAGCATCCGCGCGACGCCAATCTGCGCAACATCGCCGGGGTGCTGAACGCGCGGCTGCGACGGTTCGAGGCCGCCGCCGAACACTACCGCGCCGCCATCAACTCGGCGCCGCTCTTCGCCGACGCCCACAGCAACCTGGGCGCCGCGCTGAAGGACCTGGGCCGGCTCGACGAGGCGCAAGCGAGCTACCTCCAGGCGGTGGCGTTGAAGCCCGACCTGCCCGAGGCGCACTTCAACCTGGGCGCGGTGTCGAAGGACCTTGGAAACCTGGACGAGGCCATCGCCCGCTTCGAGGCTGCCGTGGCGCTCAAACCGGACTTCGCCAGCGCCTGGAACAGCCTGGGCGGCGCCCTGGAGGATGCGGGCCGCGCCGACGACGCCTTCGCCAGCTATGGCCGGGCGCTGACCCTGCGGCCCGACTATGCGGAAGCGCACAGCAACCTCGGCAACAGCCTGAAGAACGCCGGGCGGCTGGAGGAGGCGGTGGCGCACTACCGCCAGGCGGCGGCGCTGAAGCCCGATTTCCCCGAGGCGCACAACAACCTCGGCGTGGCGCTGAAAGCCCTGGGCTGGATCGAGGAGGCCGCGACGAGCTTCCGCCAGGCCGCCGCCCTCGCCCCGGACTTCGCCGAGGCCCACGCCAACCTCGGCAATGCGTTGCGCGATCTCGGTCGGCTGGACGAGGCGGTGGCCGCCTACGACGCCGCCCTGGCGGTGCGGCCTTCCTATGACAACGCCCTGGCCGCGCGGCTGAACCAGCAGGCGCACATGTGCGACTGGGACCCCATCGACGCCGCGCGCGATACGATCCCCCATCTCGGCCTGGAGCAGATGGTCCCGCCCTTCGCCATGCTGCCGCTGGAGGATGCGCCCGGCCGCCACCTGCAGCGAGCAAAGGTCTGGGCGAAGACGCAGTATGGCGCGGTCGACACCCCGCCGGTCTCCGCCCCGCCGACGGCGCGGCCGGAGCGCCTGCGCATCGGCTATTTCTCCGCCGACTTCCACACCCACGCCACCATGCACCTGATGGCCGGGCTGCTGGAGGCGCACGACCGGGGCCGGTTCGAGATCCATGCCTATTCCTACGGCCCGGACACCGAGGACGAGATGAGCGCGCGCGCCGCCGCGGCGGTGGACCACTTTCACAAGGTGCAGCACCTGAGCGAGCGCGAGACCGCGCAGAAGGCGCGCAGCCATGGCATCGACATCGCCGTCGACCTGAAGGGCTACACCCTGCAGAGCCGCACCGGCATCTTCGCCCACCGCCCGGCGCCGCTGTCGATGAACTACCTCGGCTACCCCGGCTCGCTGGGGGCGGACTTCATCGACTATGTGGTCGGCGACAGCGTGGTTATCCCGCAGGGCGCCGAGGCGGACTATTCCGAAATGGTCATCCGCCTGCCCGGCAGCTACCAGGTCAACGACGACTCGCGGGCGATCGCCGACGAGGCCTTTACCCGCGCCGACTTAGGTCTGCCGCAGGACGGCGTGGTGTTCTGCTGTTTCAACGCCAACTATAAGATCGGCCGTCCCGAGTTCGACATCTGGCTGCGGCTGCTGCAAGCCGTCGACGGCAGCGTGCTTTGGCTGCTGCGCTCCAACCCCTGGGCCGAGGCGAACATGCGGAAGGAGGCCCAGGCCAGGGGCGTCGATCCGGCCCGGCTGGTGTTCGCCGACAAGCTGCCGCACGCTCGGCACCTGGCGCGCCATCGCTGCGCCGACCTGTTCCTCGACACCTTCCACTACAACGCCCACACCACGGCCAGCGACGCCCTGTGGGCCGGGCTGCCGGTGATCAGCAAGCGGGGCCTGGGCTTTCCGGCGCGGGTCGGCGCCAGCCTGCTCAGCGTGGTCGGCCTGAACGAACTGATCGTCGATACAGACGAGGACTACGAGCGCCTCGCCCTGTCCCTGGCCACGGACACCGCCGCGTTGGCGCGTGCGAAGGCGAAACTCGAGATGAACCGCTTGACCATGCCGCTGTTCGACACGGAACGGTTCGCGCGCCACCTGGAGAACGCCTACGACCAGGCCTTCGCGCTCTATGTCGCGGGACAAGCCCCGGACCACATCACGATCTAGCGCTTCTGCGCCTCGACCACGGCCTTGCCGTCGAAGCCGTCGGGCAGCATGTCGCCCACCCGGCTCTCCAGCACCTCGCCGGTCAGGTTCGCCCGCAGCAGCACCGCGTCCTTGCCGAACTCGTACAGCACCTGACGGCAGGCGCCGCAGGGCGAGGCCGGCGGGCTCATGTCGGTGACCACGGCCACGGCGGTGATGGCGGTCTCGCCTTCCGACACCGCCTTGAACACCGCCACCCGCTCGGCGCAGCAGGTCAGGCCGAAGGAGGCGCTCTCCACATTGCAGCCGGTGTGGACCTTGCCGGACGCGCCGATCACCGCCGCCCCGACCTTGAACTTCGAATAGGGGGCGAAGGCGTTCAGGCGCACGGCGGCGGCCTGGGCGATCAGGGCGCGCGTCTGGGTGTCGGTCATGGGAGCAATGCCCTGCTTATCGGGCGGTCAAATCTAGGGCAGGGCTTTCAGGAACGCCAGCACCACGGCGGCGGAGTTGTCCGAGGCCAGTTGGAAGAAGGTGCGCGCCTGATTGTCGCCGGGATCGCCCCCGGCCAGATCCGACTGGCTGCGGAAGGCGATGTAGGGGACCTTGTTGACGTAGGCGACGTGGCCGACGGCGGCGGTCTCCATGTCCAGCACCCGCGCCTGGAAGGTGGCGTAGGCCCAATCGCGCAGCTGGGCGTTGTCGACGAAGGCGGCGCCGGAGACGCCGTTGCCGCCCACCACCACGCGCGGTTCCTTCACCAGGCAGCGGTCGGCGATACAGCGCTTCAGGGTGGCATGCGCGGCCACCTCGCGGGCGGTGGCCAGCATCATGGGATCGGACGGGAACCAGAAACGGCGCTCGCGCTCCTGGTCGCCGCGGGCCAGGGCCACCTCGCTGGGGAACATCATGCCGAAATTGGCGTAGTCGGCGTGGCCGCGGCCGCCGGGATCGAAGCCGGTCGGCGTCTGGCGCGCCATCACCACCTCCAGGTACTGCGCCCACTGGTCGGCCACCACCACGTCGCCGACGTCGAGGTTGGGGTCGACCCCGCCGGCGATGCCGGAGAAGACGATGCGGTCGATGGTGAAGCGGTCCAGCGCCATCTGGGTGGTCATGGCGGCGTTGACCATGGAGACGCCGCTTAAGAAAAGCACCACGTCCTTGCCCATCAGCCTGCCGGTGACGAAGACCACGCCGTTGACGGTGAAGCGCGCCTTGTCGGTGGTCTGGGCCTCCAGCACGGTGATCTCCGGGTCGAAGGCCGAGATCACGGCGATGCGGCGCACCGGGTCTTTCGCCTGGGCGAGCGCCGGTGGCGGCCAGGCCAGGAGCACCAGGACGAGCAGGGCGGCGAGACGGCGCATGGCGTTCCCTCAAAGCAGGATTCGCTTTCAGCTTAGCGCCGAGCGAGGCAAGCTCTAAGCGGGGAACAGGCTGGGGCGAAAAGCGATGCTGGAAAAGCTGTTCGGGCTGAAGGCCCACGGGACCACCGTGCGCACCGAGGTGCTGGCCGGGGCCACCACCTTCCTGACCATGGCCTATATCATCGTCGTCAACCCGGCGATCCTGAGCGAGGCCGGCATGCCGATCGCCGCCGTCGCCGCCGCCACCTGCCTGTCGGCCGGAATCGGCAGCCTGCTGATGGGCTTTCTGGCCAACTACCCCCTGGCCCTGGCGCCGGGCATGGGGCTGAACGCCTATTTCACCTACACCGTGGTCAAGGGGCTGGGCGTGCCGTGGGAGACGGCGCTGGGCTGCGTCTTCGTCTCCGGGGTGGCGTTTCTGCTACTGACGGTGGCGGGCGTCAGACAGCTGATCGTGCGCTCGATTCCCAAGCCCCTGCTGGCCGCCACCGCCGCCGGCATCGGCCTGTTCATCGCCTTCATCGGCCTCAAGAACGCCGGCCTGGTGGTCGCCAGCCCGGTCACCACCGTGGCGCTGGGCGATCTGAAGACCCCCACCGCCCTGCTCACCCTGGCGGGCCTCGTCCTGATCGCCGCCCTGCAGGCGCGCAAGGTGAAGGGGGCCATGCTGATCGGCATCCTGGTCATCACCGTGATCGGCTGGTTCCTCGGCCTGTCGAAATGGACCGGCTGGACCTTCGGCCCCGCGGCCCTGATGCAGACCTTCGGCAAGCTCGACATCCCCGGCGCCTTCAACCTGGGCGGCTCGTTCGGCGTCGCCCTGCTGGAGATCATCTTCGTCTTCCTGTTCGTCGACCTGTTCGACAACGTCGGCACCCTGGCGGCGGTGAC
>CANJOB010000005.1 GCA_947475655.1 Caulobacterales bacterium
CGGCGGTGGCGATGATGACCCGCTCGATGCGGGCGGACCTCGGGGTGATGATCAGCGCCAGCCACAACAATTTCGAGGACAACGGCATCAAGCTGTTCGGCCCCGACGGCTTCAAGCTCAGCGACGAGCAGGAACTGGGCATCGAGGCCTTCATGGACGAGGGCCTGCAGGAAGGTCTTGCGGCGCCGCGGGGCCTTGGCCGGGTGGTGCGGATCGACGACGCCCAGGCCCGCTATGTCGAGATCGTCAAGGCGACCTTCCCGCGCAACTTCAGCCTGTCGGGCCTGAGGGTGGTGATCGACTGCGCCAACGGCGCCGCCTACCGCGTGGCGCCCACCGCCCTTTATGAGTTGGGCGCGGAGGTGATCGAGATCGGCGTCACCCCCAACGGTATGAACATCAACGAGGAGTGCGGCTCGACCCATCCGGGGGCCATGAGCCGGGCGGTGAAGGACTACCGCGCCGACATCGGCATCGCCCTGGACGGCGACGCCGACCGGCTGGTGATCTGCGACGAGAAGGGCGAGGTCGTTGACGGCGACCAGATCATGGCCCTGATCGCCGGCGCCTGGGCCAAGGAAGGCCGCTTGCAGGCCGGCGGGGTGGTGGCCACCGTGATGTCCAACCTGGGGCTGGAGCGGTTCTTGCAGCACAAGGGCCTGAGCCTGGAGCGCACCGCGGTCGGCGACCGCTATGTGATGCAGCGGATGCGCGAAGGCGGCTTCAACCTCGGCGGCGAGCAGAGCGGCCACCTGATCCTGTCCGACTTTTCCACCACGGGCGACGGCCTGATCGCCGCCCTGCAGGTGCTGGCGGTGCTGATCACCGAGGACAAGCCGATGAGCGCCCTGGCCCGCCAGTTCGAGCCGGCCCCGCAGCGGCTGGAGAACGTGCGCCACAGCGGCGGCAAGCCGTTGGAGAACGCCAAGGTCAAGGACGCCATCGCCACGGCGGAAGCCAAGCTGACCGGCACGGGCCGGCTGGTGGTGCGGGCCTCGGGCACCGAACCCCTGATCCGCATCATGGCCGAGGGCGACGACGAGAAGCTGGTCGAGCGCCTGGTCAAGGACATCGCCGGGGCGGTGAAGGCCGCGGCCTCCTAAATTCCGAACGGATGAGCGGAATGATTTGACTCCCTTCCGCACCCCTCGTTTTAAACTAAACGATTAAATACGAGCACCCCATGGCCTCCGACGCTCTCAGCAGCACCCTGTCCGCCCTGGCCGATCCGACGCGCCGAGCGATCCTGGCGCGGCTGGCGCTGGGCGAAGCCTCGGTCTCCGACCTGGCGCAACCGTTCGCGATGAGCCTGCCGGCGGTGAGCAAGCACCTGAAGGTTCTGGAGAAGGCCGGGCTGATCGCCCGCGGCCGCGAAGCGCAGTGGCGGCCGTGCCGCCTGAGCCCCGAGCCGTTGCGCGCCGTCGACACATGGCTCGAAGACTATCGCCGGCTCTGGGAGGACCGCCTCGACCGGCTCGAGGACCATATCGCCAAGATGAAGAAGGAGAGATCGTGTCGGAAACCCAGGCCGAAATGGTGGAGCGCGACATTGAACTGAAGCGCGTGATCGACGCGCCCGTGGCCCTGGTCTGGGCCGCCTGGACCGATCCGGAACACCTGATGCATTGGTGGGGCCCGCACCACTTCACCGCGCCGGAATGCACGGTCGACCTGCGCGTCGGCGGCCGCATCTACATGATCATGAAGGGGCCGCAGGGTCCGGGCTTTCCCTGGGACGGTCACTTCATGGAGATCGTCGAGAACGAGAAGCTGGTCTTCACCAACCGGCCGCTGGGGCCGAACGGCGCGCCGCTCGCCGAGGGCCTGACCACCGTGACCTTTAAGGCCGTGGGCGCCAAGACCGAACTGACCATCCACTCGGCGGTGAAGACCAACATCAAGCCGATGATCGAGGGCATGGACGAGGGGTGGAAGCAGCAGACCGAGAAGATGGTCGCCTACATGGAGAAGGCGGGCCGCGCCTAACCCTTCGAAGCGCCGCGGCCGATGCTGGAGTAGCGGAAGCCGCGGATGCGCATGTCGTCGGGCCGGTAGATGTTGCGCAGGTCGATCACCACGGGGCTGCGCATCAAGAGCTTGATGCGGTCGAGGTCCAGCGCCCGGAACTGGTCCCACTCTGTGATGATCACCACCGCGTCGGCGTCCTGCACCGCGTCGTACGGCCCGTCCTTGAAGTCCACGCTCTTCAGCAGGGCGCCGGCCTCCTTCATGCCTTCCGGATCGAAGGCCTGTATTTTAGCGCCCAGGGCCTGCAGCGCCGGGATGATGTCCAGGCTCGGCGCGTCGCGCATGTCGTCGGTGTTCGGCTTAAAGGTCAGGCCAAGCACGCCGATGGTCTTGCCGGAAAGCTCGCCGTCCAGCGCCTCGGACACGCGCGTCGCCATGGCCTTCTTGCGGGCGTCGTTGATCGCCACCGTGGTCTCGATCAGCCGCACCGGGCTGCCGGCGTCGGTGGCGGTGCGGACGAGGGCGATGGTGTCCTTGGGAAAGCACGACCCGCCGTAGCCGGGGCCGGCGTGCAGGAACTTGGAACCGATGCGGTTGTCCAGGCCGATGCCCTTCGACACCTGCTGCACGTCGGCGCCCAGGGCCTCGCACAGGTCGGCCATCTCGTTGATGAAGGTGATCTTCATGGCCAGGAAGGCGTTGGCCGCATATTTGATCAGCTCGCTGGTGCGGCGGCCGGTGAACAGGATCGGCGTCTCGTTCAGGTTCAGCGGCCGGTAGAGTTCGGTCATCACCTTGCGGGCGCGCTCGTCCTCCTTGCCATCGATCGGATTGACGCCGACCACCACGCGGTCTGGCCGCTTGAAGTCGCTGATCGCCGCGCCCTCGCGCAGGAATTCCGGGTTGGAGACCACGGCGAACTCGGCTTGCGGGTTCACGCGGCGGATGATGGCCTCTATCTCGTCGCCGGCGCCCACCGGCACGGTCGACTTGGTCACCACCACCGTATAGCCGCGCATTTGCCGGGCGATCTCCTCGGCGGCGGCATAGACGTAGGAAAGATCGGCGTGGCCGTCGCCGCGGCGCGACGGGGTGCCGACGGCGATGAACACCGCGTCGGCCTCGGCCACCGCCTTGGCGGCGTCGCAGTCGAAGGAGAGGCGGCCCTCGCGGGCGTTGCGGGCGATCAGGTCGTCCAGGCCAGGCTCGTAGATCGGCGACTCGCCTGCCCGTAGCCGGTCGACCTTGGCCTGATCCTTGTCGACGCAGCAGACGACGTGGCCGAAGTCGGCGAAGCAGGCGCCGGACACCAGCCCCACATAGCCCGCCCCGATCATGGCCACGCGCATGGCGATTCCCTTTTCTTGGTCCGTCCGGGCTTTGGCACGGGCGCGAGCCTACGCCAAGGGGCGCACAAAACCGTCACAGATCAAGAACGCGGCACCGCCGCCGGCCGCTCCTAAATTTCCTGGTTGTAGGCCCCGACCTCGGGGTGCCTGGCCAGCCGCGGCTTCACCTCCTTGCGGAACAGGTCGCGCATGTCGTCCTCCGACCGCATGCTCTCGACCACCACCACCATCTCCGGCTTGTTGGATGAGGCGCGGACCAGGACCCAGGAGCCGTCCTCCAGCTGCACGCGCACGCCGTTGACGGTGATGACGTCCTTGATCTTGCGGCCCAGGATCGTCCCGCCCGATTTGGCCAGGTCTTCGTATTCCTTCACGATCCTGGCGACGACGTCATACTTCACCTCATCAGCGGCGTGCGGGCTCATGGTCAGCGAGGTGTAGGCCGGCGGCAGGCTCTTTCGCAGTTCGCTGAGCTTCTTGCCGGGGTTGCGGTCCAGCATGGCCAGGATCGCCGCGGCGGCGGTGAGGGCGCAGTCGTAGCCGCGGCCAAGTTCCCCGCTGAGGAAGAAGTGGCCGCTCTTTTCGAAGCCGGCCAGCGCGTTCAGCTCGGCGGTCTTACGCTTGATGTAACTGTGGCCGGTCTTCCAGTAGACGGTGGTGCAGCCGTTCTCGGCCAGTATGGGATCGGTGGCGTAAAGCCCCGTGGATTTCACGTCGACGATGAAGGTGGCGCCCTTGTGCAGCGGGGCCAGGTCGCGAGCCAGCATCAGGCCGATCTTGTCGGCGAAGATCTCCTCGCCGGCGTCGTCGACCACGCCGCAGCGGTCGCCGTCGCCGTCGAAACCCAGGCACAGATCAGCGCCGTGCTCGCGCACCGCCTTGGCCATGTCGACCAGCATCTCGTGGTCTTCGGGGTTGGGATTGTAGCGCGGGAAATTGTAGTCGAGGTTCGTATCCATCTCGATCACTTCGCAGCCCATCCGGCGCAGGGCCTCGGGCGCGAAGGCGCCGGCGGTGCCGTTGCCGCAGGCCGCCACAACCTTGATCGGGTGTTTGAGCTGCACACGCGCCGCCACGTCGGCGATGTAGCGTTCGGCCACGCCCTCGACGCGGATCAGCTTGCCGCCGTCGCGCTCTTTGAAGGCGCCGTTCAGCACGATGTCCTTCAGGGCGCCCATCTCGTCAGGGCCGAAGGTGAGCGGGCGCTGGGCGCCCATCTTCACCCCGGTCCAGCCGTTCTCGTTGTGGCTGGCGGTGACCATGGCCACGCAGGGAACGTCGAGATCGAACTGGGCGAAATAGGCCACCGGCGACAGGGCCAGGCCGATGTCGTGCACCTCGCAGCCGGCGCTGAGCAGGCCGAGCGTCAGAGCCTGTTTGATGGTCAGGGAATAGGCGCGGAAGTCGTGGCCGACGACGATGCGCGAGAGGCCCTGTTGCTGGATGTAGGTCCCCAGCCCCAGGCCGAGCGCCTGCACGCCGAGCAGGTTGATGTCGGGCCCAAACAGCCAGCGCGCGTCGTACTCGCGAAAGCCCGTGGCCTTGACCAGAGGCTCGTTTTCGTAGGCGGCGGTGTTGGGGATCAGGTCGCTGCGGGGCTTGCCGAACATCTAGGTTTCACTCGTCGTTGAAGGCGGTTTGCGCGGCGGGTTAGCGCGGCCGCGTCACAAAGGTTGCAGCGCTAGATCACGCCCGCGCGCAGCAGGTCGTGGATGTGCAATATGCCGACCGGCTTGCTGTTCTCGACCACGAAAAGCACGGTGGTCGGCGGGGCGCGGTCGGTCATCAGCCGCAACGCCTCCGCGGCCAGCATGTCGGGGGCGACGACTTTCGGTCCACGCGTCATCACCTCGCCGGCGGTGTGGGTCAGCAGGCCGTCGATGTGGCGGCGCAGATCGCCGTCGGTGATCACGCCCTGCAGGGCGCCGGCCGCGTCGCAGACGCCGACGATGCCGAACCGCTTCTGGGTCATGGTCAGGATCGCTTCCGCCATGGGAACGCTGGGGGCGGTGAGGGGCAGCTCGCCCCCTTTGTGCATCAGCTCGCCGACGGTGCGCAGCATGGCGCCGAGCTTGCCGCCGGGATGCAGCAGGCCGAACTCCTGCGGGGTGAAGCCGCGCCGCTCGATGAGGGCCACCGCCAGGGCGTCTCCTAAGGCCATCTGCAGGGTGGTGGAGGTGGTGGGGGCGTTCAGCACATCGGCGGCTTCGGGCACATCCGGCAGCAGCAGCAGGATGTCGGCGGCGCGGCCCAGGGCGCTGTCGGCGGCGGCGGTGATGGCGATCAGGGGGATGCCGAAGCGCTTGGCGTAGGCGATCAGGTCGGCCAGCTCGCGCGTCTCGCCGGTCTTGGAGAGGGCCAGCACCACATCGCCGGCGCCGATCATCCCTAAGTCCCCATGGCTGGCCTCGCCGGCATGGACAAACAGGGCCGGGGCGCCGGTGGAGGCCAGTGTGGCGGCGATCTTGCGCCCGACGTGGCCGCTCTTGCCGACCCCGGTCAGGACGATGCGCCCGGCAGCCTCGCCCATCCGCTCCACGGCCTGGCGGAACGGCTCGCCCAGGGCCTGCGCCATGCCACTCAGGGCTTGCGCCTCCTGGGCCAGCACCCGCCGGCCCACGGCCACCGCATCGAAATCGCTCATTACTGCAGGCCCGGGGTCGGGGTGGCGGCCGCGGCCGGAGCCACTACCGGCGCCGAGGCGCCGGCCACGGCGGCGGCGGCCTCGGCCTGGCGGCGCATGGCCTGGTCGTATTCGCGTTTCATCGCCGCCTGCATTTCCGGGGTTTGCTGGATGGGGGTGTGGCCGAACGGGCCGATCGAGCGCGCCCCGTATCCCTGAGGCCAGATCATCGCCAGGGCAATGATGGCGACGGCGGCCAGGGCGATCAGCGGAAGGGCGAAGCGGTCGAGCATGGCCCCTCATAGCAGCGCCGCCCGCCGCTGAAAACTTGACGCGTGCCGGCCTTAGGCTCTACCCGCCCGGTCTGCCCCGCCGCCGGAGACCAAGCATGTCCATCCTCGTCCTGCTCCGCCATGGCCAAAGCCAATGGAACCTGGAGAACCGCTTCACCGGCTGGGTCGACGTTGACCTCACGCCCGAGGGCGAGGCCCAGGCCAGGAGCGCCGGGGAGCAGATCGCGGCGGCGGGGATCAGGTTCGACAGGGCCTACAGCTCGGTCCTGACCCGCGCCAACCGCACCGCGCAGATCGCCCTGGACGCGGCGGGCCAGGGCAGCTTGCCGCTGATCCGCGACTGGCGACTGAACGAGCGCCACTACGGCGGTCTCACCGGCCTGAACAAGGCCGAGACCGCGGCCCTGCACGGGGACGATCAGGTCAAGGTCTGGCGCCGCTCCTACGACGTGCCGCCGCCGCCCCTGGCGCCGGGGGGCGAATACGACTTCGCCGCCGACTCGCGCTACGCTGGCCAGGCCCTGCCCGACACCGAGAGCCTGAAGACCACGCTGGACCGGGTCGAGCCCTACTGGGACGCCGAGATCGCCCCGCGCCTGAAGGCCGGCGAGACCGTGCTGGTGGCGGCTCACGGCAATTCCCTGCGCGCCATCGTCAAGCTGCTGTTCGGGGTGGCGGACGACCGGATCGTCGACGTCGAGATTCCCACCGGCAACCCGCTGCTGATCGAACTGGACGCGAACCTCAAGCCGGTGGCCTCGCGCTACCTCGATCCGGCCCGCGCCCAGCCGCTTCCCGCGCTGTAAGCCCCTGGAAGGGCGGCGTTAATCCCCTGATGGCAGGGTGACAGGCTGTTATCCGCCCCTGGACCCACCCGCCCATGTACGCCCTGCCCGCCGCCGGAGCTTCGCTCAAGCGCCTCAGCCAGACCGACGCCGACCTGATCTGCGCCAAGCACGACCGGCTGTGGTCGGCGCGCCAGGGCGGGGCGCGGGCGGTGTTCGCCTTCGCCGATCTGAGCGGCCTCAACCTGGCGGGCCGTGACCTGGCCGACGCCGACTTCTCCGGCGCGATCATGGAGAAGGTGATCCTGTCGGGGGCCAAGCTCGACAACGCCAACATGTTCGGGGCCGACCTGCAGAACGCCGTGCTGCGCGACGCCTCGATGCGCCGCACCGATCTGCGCGGCGCCTGCCTGCGCGGCGCCGACCTGACCGGGGCCGATCTCTTTGAAGCCCACCTCAGGGAAGGCTCGATCGCGGCCGCCGACAAGGAAAAGGGCTTCCGGCTGCTGGAGCACGCCAACCGCAGCAACCAGGCTCAGGGCGTGATACTGGCGGGCGCCAATCTGGAGCGCTCGCGCCTGACCGGCATCATCGCCATCAAGGCCGACTTCACCGACGCGGTGCTGAAGGACGCCAAGCTGGTGCGGGCTAACCTGAAACAGGCCACCATGACCGGCGCCAACTTGGCCGGCGCCGACCTGTCGGGGGCCGACGTCTCCGGCGCCAACATGACCGACTGCATTCTGGTCGGGGCCAAGACCCTGCAGTGGAACGCCAGCAACACCAACCTCGCCGGCGCCCTGACCGACAAGGCGGCGGGCAAGGACATCAACGACCTGCCCTATGGCGACATGATCGCCGCCCACGCCCTGTGGTGTGAGACCGGCGGGACGGAAGGCAGCCCCTCGGTGTTCGACCACGCCGACCTTCGTAACATCAAATCATTGAAATCATTGAATTTGACTGCCCTTTCCGGGCGCGGCGCGGTGTTCTACGGTCTCGACATGGAAGGCGTGCAGATGCAGGGCGCCATGCTGGAGGGGGCCGACCTTCGCGCCGCCAACCTGCGCCGGGCCGACCTGCGCGGCGCGCGCCTCAAGGGGGCCAAGCTGTCGGGCGCCGACCTGCGCGACGCCCAGCTGGGGCCGTTGCTGATCGCGCCGGAACGCACCCTGCCGTGCGACCTGACCGGCGCGGCGCTGAAGAACGCCGACCTGGCCCGGGCCGACCTGCGCCAGGCGCGCCTGACCGGAGCCGACGTCAGCTGGGCCAACTTCACCAACGCCTACCTCAAGGACGCCGATTTCACCGGTGCGGTCCGCGCCGGCGCGCGGGGCCTGGAAGATATCATCTAGCGGCGCCTTTAGTTACTCATATCGCGGAAAAAAGCCGGTCCCAGCGGCATGTTTGAACGCGTCTTAACCCTTCGGTTGCGGTTGGCGGCTTAGGTTCTGGCTCATCGGAGCGCCGTCACGGCGTGCGCCCGATCGGGGAATGCCAGAGCAAAGATGAGCGCACTTCAATCCGCGACCGGCCGCCGCCGCCTCACCCAGTCCGAGCTGGAAATGATCCTCGGCGCGCACGAGCGCTTCGTCACCGGCAAGCCCGGCGGCAAGCGGGCTTCGCTGCGCTTCGTCAATTTCTCCGGCCTCGACCTTTCGTTCCGCAACCTGACCGACGCCGACCTGTCGGCCTCGATCTTCGATTCCTGCCGCATGGTCCGCACCCAGCTGGTGCGCGCCAACCTGTTCGGCTGCGACCTACGCAAGGCCGACCTCAGACAGTCGGTGCTGATCCGCGCCGACCTGCGCGGCGCCTGCCTGCGCGGCGCCAACCTTTCCCAGGCCGACCTGACCCAGGCCGATTTCCGCGAGGGTCAGATCGCCATCCCCCATCCCAGCAAGGGGCTGGACAACCTGCGCCACGAGGCCCGCATGGGCGAGGCGGATGGGGCCAACTTCTCCGGCGCCAAGCTGGACGGCAGCCAGTTCAACGGCGTCTCCGCCTTCGCCGCCGACTTCAGCGACTGCTCGATGCGCGGGGCCAAGTTGACCGGCGCCAACCTGAAGGACGCCAACCTCGCCGGCGCCATCCTCGACGGAGCCGATGTCGGCGGCTGCAACCTCGAGGGCGCCAACATGCGCGGTGCGGTGCTGACCAACTGCGACACCTCCATCGCCCGCGTCAACGGCGCCGACATGGCCGGCGCGCTCAGGGCGCCCGACGCGGCGGCCATGGCCCGCGCCCCGTCCCTGATCGAGATGGCCAAGGCCAATCAGCAATGGTGCACGACCGGCGGCCGTGAGGGCGCGCCCGCCGCCTTCGACGGCGCCGACCTGCGCATGCTGGGCGACGCGCTCAAGGGCTTCCGCCTCACCGCCATGAACGCCCGGGGCGCCTGCCTGATGGGGCTGGACCTGTCAGGCGCCCAGCTGCAGGGCGCCAATCTGCAGGACGCCGACCTGCGCGCCGTCAACCTGCGCGGAGCCGACCTGCGCGGCGCCAAGCTCAACGGCGCCAACCTGACCAAGGCCGACCTGCGCCAGGCCTACCTCGGCCCGCTGCCGCTCAGCGCCGACCGCTCGAATCCCTCCAACCTGACCGGGACCGCCCTGCGCTACGCCATGTTCCAAACTTCCGATCTCAGCGAGGCTATCCTCGACAATGCCGATATGCGCGGCATGGACCTGACCGGGGCGAAGCTCGGTAAAACCTCGGTGCGCGGCTGCAACCTGGACCAGGTTATCGGCGCCGACTTCGCCGGGCAGAATTAGCAACGAAAAAGGCGGCGTATCGCTACGCCGCCCCTGCCTTGTCAGCCCTTGAAATAGGGCCTAGGCGGCCTTCTCGCCCTCTATGGCCGGCGCGGCCTGCTGGATCGGAATCTGCCGGGGTTTGAGCGCCTCGGGCACCTCGCGCACCAGGTCGATGGAGAGCAGGCCGTCGGCGAGACGGGCGTCCTTCACCACCACATGATCGGCGAGCTGGAACTTGCGGTCGAAATTCCGCTCGGCCAGGCCGCGGTGCAGGTAGCGTTTCGCCTCGTCATTAGCGGTGTTGCGGCCCTGCACGGTCAGCAGGTTCTCGCGCGTCTCGATCGACAGTTCGTCGGGACGGAAGCCGGCCACCGCGATGTCGATGCGGTAGGCGTGCTCGTCGGTGCGCTCGATATTGTAGGGCGGATAGCCGGCGCCGCTGTCCTGGACGGCGGCGGCGTCGAGCAGGGCGGCCAGGCGGTCGAAGCCGACGGCGGTGCGGTACAGGGGGGAGAAATCAACGGTTCGCATGGGAAAAATCCTTCCTGGCTTAAGCAAGGTTGCAGTCGCGGACGGGAGCGGCCCTGAGATGGCGCCGCTGGTCATCCGAAAGGCCCGGGAATCCAGCGCCTTCGCTTCAGGAGATAGGGTGCGTGCTTGGCGTTTCAAGCCTGGGGGGCTAAGGCTTTGGGGTGACCTCACATTCGCTTCCTGAGTGGTCGAGACGCGGCGCCCTGCTGGGCGCGGCGGCGGTCCTGACCCTGGCCGGATGCGGCCGCAAGAAGGCCACGGCCAACGCGGTGCGCGGCCGGCTGACCGTCGCCGAGGCCGCCGCCGGCGAGTGGCGCCTCCCGGAGGACAAGGCGCGCGACACCTGGCGCCACCCGGCGCAGACCCTCGAATTCTGGGGCCTCAAACCGCGCATGACCGTGGTCGAGCTGTGGCCCGGCGCTGGCTGGTACACCGACATCATCGCCCCCTACCTGGCGGCCAACGACGGGCGCCTGTACGCGGCGCAGTTCCAGGGCGACGACCCTAGCGAACCGGCCGCCCAGCGGATCGTCCAGGCTTACACCGCCAAGCTGAAAGCCAAACCGCGCCTGTACGGCAAGGTCGAGATCACCAGTTTCGGCCCGAGCAGCGGGCCGATCGCCCCGGCGGGCAGCGCCGACCTGGTGCTGTTCCTGCGCAACGTCCACAACTGGATGGCCGGCGGGGTTGCCGAACGCGCCTTCGCCGAGGCCTTCGCGGCGCTGAAACCCGGCGGCGTGCTGGGGGTCGAGGAGCACCGCGCCGATCCGGCGGGGGTTCAGGACGTGCTGGCCGCCAGCGGCTATGTGCAGGAAGCCTATGTGCGCCAGCTGGCCATGGAGGCCGGTTTCGCCTTCGACGGGGCCAGCGAGATCAACGCCAATCCCAAGGATTCCAAGGACCATCCGTTCGGGGTCTGGACCCTGGCCCCGACCCGCCTGACCGCCCCGCGCGGCCAGCCGCCGGCCCCAGGTTTCGACCGCACCGCCTTCGACGCCATCGGCGAGAGCGACCGCATGACTTTGCGCTTCAAGAAACCGGCGGGTTAGACCATTCTCCGGCGCAATCGATAAGGGGAGACGGCCATGGCCAGCCTGGAAGACATCACCAACAAGATTCGCGGCGCGGTGGGCTCGGACTCGGGCCTGGGCAAGAGCCTGAAGTTCGACCTCAAGGGCGAGGGCTTCATCCACATCGACGGTGGGACCGTGACCAACGAGGACAAGCCCGCCGACCTGACCCTCACCCTCAGCCTGGCTGACCTGCTCGACGTGGGCGCGGGACGGCTCGACGCCACCTCCGGGGTGATGAGCGGCCGCATCAAGCTGTCGGACATGATGCTGGCCATGAGCCTGCAGCCGAAGATGGGCGCGCTGTTCTCCAAACTGGCCTGACGCCTTGAGCGATGCGCCTCCGCCCCTGATCGCGGTGGCGGGCGCGCCGGTCCCGGCCGGGATTGTCGCCGCCTGGATCGAGGGCGCGGGCGGGGTGCGGCTGCGCACCGCCTTGCTCCCCGCGAAGGGGGCGGCGCGGGGAAGCGTGGTCGTCAGCACCGGCCGCACCGAGAGCCTGGAAAAGTATTTCGAGACCGCGCAGGAGCTGTCGGCGCGCGGTTTTGCCGTGCTGCTGCACGATTGGCGCGGCCAGGGCCTGAGCGGCCGGCTGCTGGACGATCCCCTGCGCGGCCACGCGGAGAGCTTCGACGACTTCCTGGCCGATTTCGACGTGCTGCTTTCGACCTATCAGGACCGCCTGCCGAGGCCCTGGATCATGCTCAGCCATTCGATGGGCGGCGCCCTGGGGCTGACCGCCCTGGCGCGGGGCGAAACCCGGTTTTCCGCCGCCGTGCTGCTGGCGCCGATGCTGGGCATCAACATGTCGCGGATCAACCGCGCGGCGTCGGGCCCCCTGAGCCGGCTGTTCCACGCCTTCGGGCGCGGCGGCGACTATGTGATGGGCCAGAAGACCAGCCCGTGGCAGGCCTTCGCCGTCAACCGCCTGACCCACGACCCGGTCCGCTACAAGCGCATCTATGACCAGCTGGAGGCCGAGCCCCAGCTGAACCTCGGCGGCCCGACCTGGGGCTGGCTCAATTCGGCCCTGGGGGCCATGGCCTGGCTGCGCCGCGCGCCGGAGGTGGGCCGGATCGAAATCCCGGTGACGGTGCTCAGCGCGGCGGCGGACCGCATCGTCGACAACATCGCCCAGGCCGCCGTGGCGGCGCGCCTGCCGCACGGCAAGCGGGTCTCGGTGGACGGCGCCTTCCACGAAATCCTGCAGGAGACGGATGAGCGCCGGGCGGTGTTCTGGCGCGAGTTCGACGCGCTGTCGGACGTGGTCGCGCCAGCCCCCAAATCCGCTAATCCCCGCGAAAGCGGGGAACCAGAGGCGGCCTCCAAGAAACCAAAAAAGCCTGTGCCCCCGCTTTCGCGGGGGTGAGCGGGTTTTAGAGAGCCGCTGGCTTCAATATTTCCACCGCCGCACCGAGTACAGCCGTGTCGCCCGCGATGATGACCTGACCGCCTTCCGATCCGACGGCCTCGCCGGGCCAGTCGGTCACTGATCCACCCGCGCCGGCGATCACCGGAATGGCGGCGTCGATGTCCCAGCATTTGAGGCCGGCCTCGACCACCAGGTCGATCGTCCCGGCCGCGACCATGGCGTAGGCGTAGGCGTCGCAACCGAAACGGGCCAGGCGGCTGGCGGTGCGCAGCTTCACCCAGGCGTCGCGTTCGGCCGGATTGAAACAGGCGTCGGCGTCGGTGGTGGCGATCACGGCGGCGGAGAGCGCCGGGCAGGGGCGGCATTTGAGCGGCGTGGAAGCGCCGTCCGGGCCGACGCGGCGCGAGCCGGCGGCGGAGCCGATGTAGATTTCGCCGAGAAAGGATTGGCCGATCGAGCCCAGAACGGGCGTCCCGTTGTGGCGCAGGCCGATCAGGGTGGTCCACAGCGGCAGGCCGGCGACGAAGGCCCGCGTGCCGTCGACCGGGTCGAGCACCCAGACGAACTCGGCATCCTCGCGGTCGCGGCCGTATTCCTCGCCGATGACGCCGTGGGCGGGATAGCGCTGGGAGATGAGCTGGCGGATCGCCTGCTCGGCGCCGCGGTCGGCTTTAGTGACCGGATCGAAGCCCGCGTCGCCGCCCTTGTCCTCCAGCCCGTGATCGGACCGGAACAGCGGCAGGATGGCTTCGGCCGCCGCGGCATTGAGCTCAAGCAGGAAGGCGTCGAGTTCGCCCAGCAGGCTGGGGGAGTAGGGGGTAAGGCCGGTCATGGACCAGCCTTACCCCCCCAGACGGCGCCCCCTCAAGACTAACGCTACGTAGCCGCTACGCCGCGTCCGTCTCACCTACGCCGCCGTGGAGCGATTTCGCCAGGTCGAGCAGGCGGCGGCGAGGCCGCTCGCTGAGCTGGTAATAGGCCCGGATCAGATCCAGCGTCTCCTTGCGGGCGAACATCTCGCCGCCGTCGGCGCCGGTCTCCGCCGGGGCGGCGCGGCGCGCGGCCTCGGAAAGCCCGTCGTAGAAGTAGCCCACCGGAACCTCCAGCGCCTCCGACAACGCCCAGAGACGGGCGGCGGAGATGCGGTTGGCGCCGCACTCGTACTTTTGGATCTGTTGAAAACGCACGCCGACAGAGCCGGCCAGTTGCTGCTGGGTCAGGCCGAGCAGACGGCGGCGGCGGCGAAGCCGCTTGCCGAGATGAACGTCGATATCGTTGCCCATGGGACTAAGCCCCCGATCCTTGCCATTGAAAGGCGCCGTCCCAAAACGGAACGACTTGCACAGGTGGTCGCAAGTCGCGCGCCAAGCGAGGCGGTTGCGCGTCAGAGGCGTGCGGGCCTAGGTAAGCGGCGATGGCGGACAAAAAAATTACAGTGGCCCAGGATATTGTCTGGCGTCTGGAGGCCCTGGGCTTCGACATCTTCACCGCCGCCATGCGCATGCTGGGGCTGGAGCGGGCCTCGGCCTTCGGCGGTTGGCTGCTGCGGACCCTGGGCCCGCTGGGCGGCACGCACCGCCTGGCGCGGCGCAATATCGAGCTGGCCTTCCCGGAGAAGGACGTCGCCTGGCGAGAGCAGGTACTGGCCGACCAGTGGGAGAACCTGGGCCGCGCCTTCGCCGAGTTTCCGCTGATGGACCAGGTGACGGTCCAGAACGGCCGCGTCGAGGTGGACGGGATCGAGCAGCTTCAGGCCATCGCCGCCGGGGGGCGGGCGGTGGTGTTCATCTCCGGACACCTGTCGAACTGGGAGGTGATGCCGATCGCCATCTTCGGGGCCGGGGTGACCTGCCAGATCACCTACCGCGCCGCCAACAACCCTTATGTCGACAAGCGCTTCAAGGAGAGCCGCCGCCGCTACGGCGTGCGGCTGTTCGCGCCGAAGGGCTCTGACGGGTCGCGCGAACTGCTGAACGCCATGGCCAAAGGCGAGTCGGTGGCGTTGATGAACGACCAGAAGTTCAACGGCGGCGTGGCGGCGCCGTTCTTCGGCCGCCTGGCCCACACTTCGCCAGGGCCGACCCGGCTGGCGCTGCGCTTCGGCACAGTGCTGCAGCCGCTATCGGTGACTCGCCTGGACGGGGTGCGGTTCAGGATCACCGTGCACCCGCCGATCGACCCGGCGGTCAGCGGCGACCGGGGCGCGGACATCGCCGCCGGCGTCGCGGCGGTCAACGCCTTCGTTGAGGCGCGCATCCGTGAGCATCCGTCCGAATGGTTCTGGGTGCACAAGCGCTGGGCCAACGCCGTCTATGACGGGATGGAAGAAGTTTCTCTCTCTTAGAGCCTGTCCGGGCGGCGAAACCGCCTCACACATTCGCCTGGCAGGCTCCTAGGCTTCCAGCAGGCGCTCGCGCGGCGCGGCGACGCCGCGGCGTTCCTCGCCCGTGTAGACCGGGCGGTCGGTGCGCCGGCGGCAGGGGCCGAAGTAGCTCTCGCTGCGGATGAACGGGCGCGGGTGCAGCACCACCGACTCCACGCGCTCCAGCAGGGAGCGGGCGGTGATCGGCTTGGCCAGGATCTCGGTGACCCCGGCGTCGCGCGCCTCGACGATGCGGACGCGGTCGGAGAAGCCGGTCATCATGATCACCGGCAGGTAGGGTTCCTTGCCCTGGCGCACCTGGCGCACGAACTCTACCCCGTCCACCGGCGTCATCTTGAAATCGGCGATGGCGATGTCGGCCGAATAGCGGCGCAAGCTGTCCAGCCCCTCCTCGCCGTCCTGGGCTTCACGGATGGTGCGCGCGCCGGCGCTGCGCAGGATGGCGGCGACGATGGCGCGCATGTGGTGGTTGTCGTCCACCAACAGAAAACGCAGCGTATCGAAGCTGAAGCTCATGAAATCGGAGGTCCTCGGGGGCGCACGGCGCCCCCCTCTTTAGGACCCGCCAATGACTGCCAAAGTCTTAATTTCAGCGGGTGAAAATGGCGGAAGCTGCTTCAGGCCGTGGGCTGGGGCGCGACGGCGCCGATCATCAGACTGGGGTCAAGATTGCGCCCGCGCCACTTCATCCGCCAGCACAGGTGCGGACCTGTCGCGCGGCCCTCCATGCCGACGGCGCCCAGCCGCGCCCCCCGCGTCACCATCTGGCCGGCGGCGACGTCGACCTGCGACATGTGCAGGTAAAGGCTGACCAAGCCCTGGCCATGGTCGATCATCACCAGCCCGCCCTCGAAGTGCAGGCCGGTCTCCGCGAAACACACCTGCCCGGCGCCCGGGGCGGTGATCGGGGTCCCGATGGGCGCGGCGAGGTCGAGGCCGTAGTGCGGCCGGCCCGCCACCCCGTTGAGGATGCGCTGGCCGCCGAACTGTCCGGAGACGCGGGTCGCGTGCACCGGCATGACGAAGCCGTCGCGGAAATAGTCGGCGTCGATGTCGCTGGCGAAGCCGACCGCCTTGCGGGCCGCCTCCGCGCGGATGCGGTCCAGCAGGCCGGGGTCGGAGGGCGTCACCTGGTCCTGCGCCAGGCCATCGATGGCCTGGACGTCATAGACACCGGGGGTGATGGCCAGGGTGTGGGTGGCGCCGCCGTCGGCGTTCTCGACGGTCAGCTGGGCGGTCGGCGCGGCGTCCCGGTCGAAGCCGGCGACGAACAGGCCCGAGGCCGAGGCCCGGCCGACGGCCTCCCCGTCGAGCAGGATCGCGGCGCGCGGCTGCGTGGCGCCGATCAGAAAGCCGCTCTGGCGGAAACGGCCCGACAGGCTGAGGCCCGGCGGACGGGCGTGGGCGCGCGTGGAAACCAGGCCGCCAAGGCCGGCGCCCATCAGGGCCGCCAGCGCGCGGCGGCGGTTCAGGGGTTGAGCTCCCGCCAGCGCTTCAGCGCCTGCTCGGGGCCGGCATAGGCCTCCTGCAGGATCGGGTTCCAGTAGCGCAGGGCCTCGACGGGGATCTTTTGGCCGGTGACGGCGCACAGCACATGCCGGCCGGGGCGCATCACGGTGTACTCCCCGTCGCCGTAGTGAAGCACGGCGATGTCGGCGCTCTGGTCGCGGTCGAAGGCGTTCATGGCGTCTCTTTTACCCCATGGGCCGGGTTCAGAACAGGTCGCCCTGGCCCGGCGGCGGCGATAGGGGCTTTTGGCGCGGCGGTTTGGCCACAGGCGCCGAGGCTGCGGGCGGGGCCGGCGCCTCGCCGTCGATCACCGCCCCCCTGTCGCCGTCGGAGAATACCAGCCGAACCGCGTCGCCCGAACTCAAGGAAGCGGCGCCGCGCACCAGGTGGCCGTCGGGGCCGTGCACCCGGGCGAAGCCGCGCGCCAGCGGGCCATCCGGATTGTAGGAGGCGCGCAGCTTCTCTAGCGCAGCAAGATGGTCCCCCAGGCTCTTGAGCCGCCGCTGCAGCGCCGGGCGGGCGCGGGCCGCCACTTCCGAGAGGCGGCGGCGGTTCAGCTCCTGCGGTCGGAGAAGCAGTCCTTCCTTGAGCGGCGAGGCGACGCGGGCCAACTGCTGTGCGTGCACATCGACATTGCGGCGCAGACCCGCGCCCAGGCGGCTGGAGACGAAGTCGAGCCTCTGGCGGGCCGAGGCGGTCAGGTCCTCCGGCCTCGGCAGGCGGGCGCCGGACAGGCGGACGCGGCGCTCCTCGATGGCCCGCTCGCCGGCCCGCAGCATCCGGCGCTGGTAGTCGGCGACGGCGGCGCGCAGCTCGGCCAGCACGGGGGTCGCCATCTCCGCCGCCGCGGTCGGGGTCGGGGCGCGGCGGTCGGAGGCGAAGTCGATCAGGGTGGTGTCGGTCTCGTGGCCGACGGCGGATATCAGCGGAATGTTGCTGGCGGCCACGGCACGGGCCAGGCCCTCGTCGTTGAACGGCCACAGGTCCTCGACCGAGCCGCCGCCCCTGGCGACGATCAGAACGTCGGGCCTCGGGACGGCGCCCCCCACTTCCAATGCGTTGAAGCCCTTGATGGCGGCGGTGACGGCGGCGGCGGCGCTGTCGCCCTGCACTACCACCGGCCAGACCAGCACCCGACAGGGCCAGCGCTCGCGCACGCGGTGCAGGATGTCGCGGATCACCGCCCCGGTCGGGCTGGTGATGACGCCGATCACGGCGGGGCTGGCGGGGGGCGCGCGCTTGCGGGCGGGGTCGAACAGGCCTTCCTCGGTCAGGCGGGCCTTGAGCCGCTCGAGCTGGGCCAGCAGGGCGCCCACCCCCGCGGCCTCCATGCTCTCGATGACGATCTGGTAGCGCGACCCGGCAGGGTAGGTGGTGATGCGGCCGGTGACCACGACCTCAAGCCCCTGCTCGGGCCGAACGGCGAGGCCGCGCACCGAGCCTTTCCAGACCACGCCGTCGATACAGGCCTTGTCGTCCTTGATGGACAGATAGACATGGCCGTTGGCGTGGTTCGTCACCTTCGACAGTTCGCCGCGCAGGCGCACGAAGCCGTAGGCGCTCTCCAGGGTGCGCTTGAGGGCGAAGGCCAGCTCCGAGACCGAATAGGCCTGGGCGTTGGACTCCGCATCGGCGGGAAGGGCGGTGTCTGTCACCGGCCTAAGGTAAGCGCCCCCCTAGGTGCTTCGCTAGATGTAGCGACGCAGGGAGCGGGCCAGGTCGCTGGCGCCGTTCTTCTTGCGCGCCTGCTGCGGCTGGTAGGCGATCTGGGCGTGGGTCTCGCAATAGGGGCCGTTCTCGGCGCCGATGCCCTTGCCGCAGAAGGTGAAGGCCTCGGTCGAGGGATCGCCGATCGGCCACTTGCACATGTGGGCGCCCAGGGTCAGCACCGTGGCCGAGCCCGGCGCTTCCTGGCGCATCACGGCCGGGACCGCCGGAGCCAGGGGGGCGTGGTTCTCGACCACCCGCCGCTGGGCGGTCGGGGCCGGGGAGGGGGCCGCGACGCGCGCCGGGCGCGGGGCCTTGAAGGTCGGCCGGGTCGGCTGCGACGGCGCGGCGCGGCCCGACAGGCCCAGCCGGTGCACCTTGCCGATGACGGCGTTGCGGGTGACCCCGCCCAATTGCTTGGCGATCTGGCTGGCGGAAAGCCCGTCCAGCCAGAGCTTCTTCAAGGTCGTGACCCGTTCGTCCGTCCAGCCCATCGCGGCGCCCCTAGATGTTGTGGCTGGTTCCCGTCCGGACCCAACCGCCTACAACATATAGCACCCAAGGCTTCGCAGACCACAATAGGCGCCCTAGCTTCATCCACAGAAACCAGGGGGTTTGCCTAGCTTGCGCTCAAGGTCGCGCTGGCGCACATCAAGGCATGGACGATTTGGCTCCCCGCCGCGCCGCCATCCCGCCGGCGCCCCGCGATTTCCCCGGCTTCAACGCCCTCGGCTTCCAGACCCTGTACCTGAAGGAAGTGCGCCGGTTCTGGAAGGTCGGCACCCAGACCGTGCTGGCCCCGGTGGTCACCACCCTGCTCTACATGCTGGTGTTCGTGGTCGCGGTCGGCGGCGACCGCCAGTCGGTGGACGGGATCACCTTCGCCCAGTTCGTCTCCCCCGGCCTGATCATGATGGGGATTCTCAACAACGCCTTCGCCAACTCCTCGTCCTCTCTCCTGCAGGCGAAGATGTTCGGCCTGACCACCGATTTCCTCACGCCGCCCCTGGCCCCGCTGGAGCAGGTGTTGGCCTTCTCGCTCGGGGCCCTGACGCGCGGCCTGATCGTCGGAACGGTGATCTGGCTGACGATCCTGTTCTTGCCGGGAACGTTCCTGACCGTCCGCCACGCCTGGGCGATCGTCTATTTCGCCGTCAACGCCTCGATGATCCTGGGCTTGCTCGGCATACTCACCGGGCTCTGGTCTGAGAAGTTCGACCACATCGCCGGGATCACCAACTTCGTGGTCATGCCGATGACCTTCCTGTCTGGCACCTTCTTCCTGGTTGACCGCCTGCCGGAGCCCTTCCGCACCATCAGCCACTTCAACCCGTTCTTCTATCTGATCGACGGCTTCCGATACGGCTTCATCGGCCACGCCGACGGCAACCTGACGGGTGGGGCGATCATGGCCGGGGCGCTCACCCTGGGCCTGTTCTGGCTCTGCTGGCGGCTGTTCAAGTCCGGCTGGCGGCTCAAGTCGTGATTAAGCTTCATTTGACAAGTTTCCGCTGAACGCAGAAAACGCTCAGCCTTCCTTTTCCCCCGCCGCTGCGGGGGATTTTGCTTTGGAGGGTAAAGCCTTGTCCGCCCCGACCTCAACCATGCCGCATGTCATGGCCGTCTACGGCCGTACGCCGCTGGCGTTCGAGCGCGGCGAGGGCGTGCGCCTGTATTCGACGGACGGCGAGGCCTATCTCGACTGCGTGGCCGGCATCGCCACCAATGGCCTGGGCCATGCCAACCCTGTGCTGGTCGAGGCCCTGACCAAGCAGGCGCAGAAGCTGTGGCACGTCTCCAACATCTACCGGATTCCCGAACAGGAAGCACTGGCCACGCGGCTGACCGAGACCAGCTTCGCCGACGTGGTGTTCTTCGGCAATTCCGGGGCCGAGGCGGTGGAATGCGCGCTCAAGACCGCGCGCAAGTATCACGCCGCCAGCGGTAATCCTGAGCGCAGCGAGATCATCGGCTTCGAGGGCGCCTTCCACGGGCGGACCTACGCCACCATCAACGCCGCCGGCAACGACAGCTACATCGACGGCTTCGGCCCGCGTCTGCCCGGCTATGTGCAGGCCAGGTTCGGCGACTGGGACGACGTCCGCGCCAAGATCGGGCCGAACACGGCGGCGGTGATCATCGAGCCGGTGCAGGGCGAGGGCGGCGCTCGCTCGCTCACCCCGGCGCAGCTGGTCGAACTGCGGACCATCTGCTCGGATGCCGGCATCCTGCTGATCTACGACGAAATCCAGTGCGGCATGGGCCGGACCGGCAAGCTCTACGCCTATGAGTGGGCGGCGGGGTCCGAGCCCGACATCATGTGCATCGCCAAGGCGCTGGGCGGCGGCTTCCCGATCGGCGCCTGCCTTTCCACCCACGAGGCGGCCAAAGGCATGGTGGTCGGCGCGCACGGCTCGACCTTCGGTGGCAACCCCCTGGCCATGGCCGTGGGGATGGCGGCGTTCGACGAGATCGCCAAGCCGGCCCTGCTCGACAATGTCACCAAGGTCAGCGGCTACCTGCGCCAGCAGCTTGAGGGCCTCAAAGACCGCTACCCGGACGTGGTGCTCGACATCCGCGGCAAGGGCCTGCTGGTCGGCATCAAGATGGGCCCCAACAACCGTGACTTCATGGCCCTGGCGCGCGAGCAGAAACTGCTGATCGCCGGTGGCGGCGACAACTGCGTGCGGCTGCTGCCGCCGCTGAACATCACCGTCGAGGAAGCCCAGGAAGCGGTCGAGAAGTTCGAGGCGGCCTGCAAGGCGGCCCAGGCCAAGGCTGCCGTATCATGAGTGCGCCGAGGCACTTCATCGACCTGTGGCGGATGCAACCGGCGACACTGCGGCTGATCCTCGACGACGCGCACCGGCGCAAGGCGGCCCGCAAGGGCTGGCCCAAGGCGAAGGTCGATGCCGACGCGCCCGGCCGCGACCGCACCCTGGCCATGGTGTTCGAAAAGAACTCCACCCGCACACGCTTCTCGTTCGACGCGGCGATCCGCCAGCTGGGCGGGGCCGGGGTGATCGCCACGGCGGCCGACATGCAGTTGGGCCGGGGAGAACCGGTGGAGGACACCGCCAAGGTGCTGTCGCGCATGGTCGACGCGGTGATGATCCGCGCCAATCGGCACGACGACGTCGAGCGGTTCGCGGCCGTGAGCAGCGTGCCGGTGATCAACGGCCTGACGGACGCCAGCCACCCGTGCCAGATCATGGCCGACCTGCTGACTATTGAGGAGCATCGCGGCCCGGTGACGGGCAAGACGATCGCCTGGGTCGGCGACGGCAACAACGTCTGCGCCAGCTTTCTGCACGCGGCCGCGTTGCTCGGCTTCAAACTGGCCATCGCCTGCCCGGACGCCTACCGCCCGGCCAAGGCCGACCTCGAGCGGGCCGGAGCGTCAGCGACAATCAGCGCCGACCCGCGCGGCGCCGTGGCCGGGGCCGACGTGGTGGTCACCGACACCTGGGTTTCCATGGGCGATAAGGATAAGGACGCGCGCATGGCCGCCTTCGACGCTTTCCAGGTCGACGACGCCCTGATGAACCGTGCGGCCCAGGAAGCGGTGTTCCTGCACTGCCTGCCGGCCCACCGTGGCGAGGAGGTGTCGGAAGCCGTGCTGGACGGCCCGCGATCCTTGATCTGGGACGAGGCGGAAAACCGTATCCACGCCCAGAAGTCGGTGCTGGCCTGGTGCTTCGGGGCGATCGGCTGATGGCGCTCGGCGCGGGTATCCTCGAGAGCCTGCGCCAAGCGCTCGGGGACGACGTCGTCCTCGATCCGGCGACCAACGACATCACCGCGCGACGCCGCGACTTCAGCTTCGAGGGCACGGCGCCCGTGCTGGCGGTGGTGCTGCCGCGCGACACCGATCAGGTCTCGAAGGCCATGCGCCTGTGTCACGAGGCGGGCGTAGCGGTGACGCCGCAGGGGGGCTTGAGCGGCCTGGCCGGTGGCGCCGTGCCGGTGGCCGAATCCGTTCTGATCTCCACCGAGCGGATGCGCGCCGTCGAGGAGCTCGATCCCGCCGCCCAGACCCTGACCGTGCAGGCTGGCGTCGTGCTGGAGACGATCCAGAACACGGCGGCCGACGCCGGCTTCTTCTTTCCGGTCGATCTGGGCGGACGCGGCTCGGCCCAGGCCGGGGGCCTTGCCTCGACCAACGCCGGCGGCAACTGCGTGCTCCGCTACGGCATGATGCGCGAGGTCATCCTGGGGATGGAGGTGGTGCTGCCGGACGGCACGGTGATCACGTCTCTGAACAAGATGATCAAGAACAACGCCGGCTATGATCTCAAGCAGATGTTCATCGGCGCCGAGGGCACGCTGGGGGTGATCACGCGGCTGGTGCTGCGGCTGTATCCGGCGCCGCAAGCCACCTGCACCGGCCTGGTGGCCTGCGCTGCCTATGACGACGTGCTCAAACTGCTCGACCGCTGCCGCCGCGGATTCGGTTCCGGGCTCACCGCCTTCGAGTGCATGTGGGCCGACTTCTATCGCCTCGGCACGGACGCCTACGGCCGGCCTGCGCCGCTACCGCACGGGCACGGCTTCTACGTGATCGTCGAAACGCAGGGCGCCGACCAGGACGCCGACAACACGCGATTCGAAACCGTGATCGGCGAGGCGATGGAGGACGGCGCAGCGCTGGATGCCGTCATCGCCCGTTCCTCTCGCGAGACCACCGCGCTTTGGGCCATCCGCGACACGCCGGGCGACTATTCGAAGGTGCTGAACCCTGCGATCAATTTCGACGTCAGCCTGTCGGTCGGCCGCATCGGCGAGTTCGCCGCCGAGTGCCACGTGAAGCTGGCAGCGCGATGGGGCGACATCCACGACGTCTATTTCGGCCATATCGCCGACTCCAACCTGCACATCTCTGCAAGGCTTGTGCCCGGTCACATCGAGCCCAAGGCGGTGAAGGACATCGTCTATGGCTGCGTCGGGGCATTCGGCGGCTCGATCAGCGCCGAGCACGGCATCGGCATCGACAAGCGCGACTATCTGCATCATTCGCGCTCGCCGGAAGAGATCGCCCTGATGCGCAGGGTCAAGGCAGCGCTGGACCCGGCGGGCCTGATCAATCCGGGCAAGGTTTTCTAACCTGACCTGCCTCCCTATATGGCGTCGATGAGCACCGACCTGAACATCGACCTCGGCGACAACCTCGTCGTTCCCTTCGCCATCGAGGGCGCCCCCGTGCGCGGCCGCCTGGCCCGGCTGGGCGCGGCCGTCGACGAGATCCTGACCCGCCACGACTATCCCGACGCCGTCGCCAACCTGCTGGGGGAAGCCTGCACCCTGGCGGCCCTGGTCGGCTCCAACCTGAAGTTCGAGGGCCGGCTGATCGTCCAGGCCCAGGGCGACGGGCCGGTGGCCTATGTGGTGGCCGATTATGACAGCGGCGGCGGCCTGCGCGGCTACTGTCGTTACGACGCCGAGCGCGTCGCCGCCGTGAGCCAGGGCTTCGCTCGCCCCGGCGCCAGGACCCTGCTCGGCGAGGGCGTCTTCATCATGACCCTCGACCAGGGCCCGGACACCGAGCGCCACCAGGGCGTGACCCCGATCGAGGGCGAGACCTTCGCCCTCTGCGCCGAGACCTATTTCGCCCAGTCCGAACAGACGCCGACCCGCGTGCGGCTGGCGGTCGGCCAGGCGGACGGCTCGGGCATGCGCTGGCGCGCCGGCGGCATGCTGATTCAGGCGGTGGCGTCCGATCAGGCCCGCGGTGACACCGAGGAAGCCTGGACCAGCGCCCAGGCCTTTTTCGAGACCCTGGGCGAGGACGAGCTGCTCGACCCTTCGCTGAGTGCGCCTCAGCTGCTGTTCCGCATGTTCCACGAGGATGGAGTGCGGGCCTTCGACCCGATGTCGCTGGCCGCCTTCTGCCGCTGTTCGCAGGACCGGATCAGCGCCCTGCTGGGCCAATTCCCGGCCGACGAGCGGGCCGAGATGGTGGAGTCCGACGGCAAGATCCGCGTCACCTGCGAGTACTGCGCCCGCGTCTATGCGGTGGCGCCGGACGAGGTTGACGTCGCGCCAGGCTGATCCCGGAGGGCTCGCTGCTTTTCGCTGCTATATAATTTCAGCTACACTGTAGGGGCGGAGCCTCGCGCCGCGTAAAGGCGGGGTGAGGAGAACCGTCCAGCCATGCTGCAAGGGAAGTCACGGTGGAAGACCGTCGCCGTCGGCGCCGCCGTCGCGGTGGTGGCCGTGCTCGGCTGGCTGGTCTACCGGCACGGACGGGACGCTGCCATGCTGCGGCTGGCGCCTGACAGCCTGCCTGAGAACGCGTCGCTCTACGCCTTCGCCGTTTCCGGGGGGAAGGGCGTGTTCGCCCGGAACTGCGCCGGCTGCCACGGCGCCGACATGAAGGGCGACCGCAAGACCGGCGTGCCCGACCTGACCGACGTGGACTGGCAGTTCGGCGAGGGCCGGGTGGCCGAAATCGAGCAGATCGCCCTCTACGGCATCCGCGCCGCCGACCACCGCACCAAGAACCAGGCCGACATGCCCGCCTTCGGGCGCGAGCAGCCCTATGCCCGCTATTCGATCCCGACCCTCACCCCGCAGGAGATGGACGACATCGCCACCTATATCGGCGTCACCCAGGGCCGGGAGGCCGAGCCGGAGGCGCTGAAGCGCGGCATCGCCTTGTTCGACACCAAGGGTCAGTGCTTCGACTGCCATGGCAACGACATGGGCGGCGACACCTTCATCGGCGCCCCCAACCTGGCTGACAAGGTCTGGGTCAACGGCGACGGCTCCAAGAAGGCCATCATCGACATCATCGCCCAAGGCCGCGTGGGCGTCTCGCCGATGTTCAAGAACACCCTGAGCCCGGCGCAGATCCGCGCCGTCGCCGCCTACATCCATTCCAAAGCAATCCCGCCGCCGCCCGCGGCCTGACCTTAGACGGAACCTCGCATGGCGAAGTCGCCCTCCAGCACCCCGGCCAAACCCGCGGGGACGCCCCCCGCAAAGACGGTGAAGGACCTGTTCGCCTGGTCCGAACATCCGCACCGGACACTGATCATCGGCGCGATCGGCGCCATTGTCGGCCTGGGCATGGCGGGGTTCGGTCTGTTCACCGCCGAAGGCACCCGGGTGCGCTCCGTGCCGCCGGAGGCCGTGGCTGTCGTCAACGGCCGCCCCGTGCTGATCAGCGACTTCGTGGCCCAGGTCGAGGCCGAGATGGGGGTCAAGTATAGCGAGGCCAATGCCGCCCAGCGCAAGATGGTGCTGGAGGAGATGATCTCCGAGGAGCTGTTCGTCCAGCGCGGGCTGGAGATCGACGAGCCGTCCGTCGACCCGGACGTGCGCTCGGCCCTGGTCAGCGCCGTGCAAACCCAGGTGGCGGTCGACGCCATCACCAAATCGCCCACCGACGATGAGCTGCGCACCTTCTATGAGGCGCACAAGGCCAGCTATTCCTCCATGGGCCTGATGACGGTGAAGGATCTGGTCGCACCGCGCGGGACCGACCCAACCACGGCCATGAACAACGCCCGCGCCGCCGCGGCCGCCCTGCGAGCCGGTCAAGCCGTGGAGGCGGTCGGCGCCCGCTACAACATGAAGGACAGCGGCAAGGTGATGGGTGAGGAGCTGTACTTCGCCGCCCAGATCCACCTGGGCGACGCCCTGTTCGCCCAGGCGGTGAAGCTCAAGCCGGGCGAGGTCTCCGACCCCGTCCTGCAAGCCGACGGGCCGCACGTGCTGGTAACCGTGACCAACACCACCCCTCAGGCGCGCACCTTCGAGGATGCCCGCATCGCGGTGATGACCGATTTCAAACAGGCGCTGCAGAACCAGATGCAGGTCAACGAGGACAAGTTCCTGCGCGTGCGGGCTGACATCCTGATCGCGAAGGCCTTCCAGTGAGCCGCCTCCTGATCCGCGTCCTGGCGCTGCTGGCCCTGCTGGGGGCGGCGTTTCCCGCCCTGGCCCACACCCGCAGCGAGACCCATTCCAGCTGGCAGATCGAGGGCGGCAGCGTGCGGATGTCGTTCACCGCCCCGGACCTGGAAACCGCCCGCCTGGTCCCGCAGGGCGCGCCGCCGCCGTCGGGCCAGGTGGTGGCCGACTACCTTGCCAAGCACATCAGCGTCGAGACCGGGGGCAAGGCCTGCCCGATGGACCATCCGGTGCGCCCGGTGCAGGCGGTGGGCAACGTCAGCCGCTACGAGTTCGCCTGGACCTGCCCGACCGCCGAAGGCATCAAGCTCGACAACACCGCCTTCTTCGAACTGGTGCCGACCCACACCAACCTGGTGCAGATTCAGTACGGCGACGAATTCGCCGAGCAGCTGTTCACCAAAGACGAGACCCAGCTCGAGGTCGGGGGCGCCGAATCCGCCAGCGCTCTGAAGAACGCCAGCTTCTTCAAATACATAGAGATGGGTATCATGCACATCTTCACGGGGGTCGACCACCAGTCGTTCCTGCTCGGCCTGGTGCTGCTGTCGCGGCGGCTGCGCGACCTCACCTTCGTCATCACCGGCTTCACGCTTGGCCACAGTGCCACCCTGGCCCTGGCGGTGACCGGCGTGCTGCGCCCGCACGCCGAATACATCGACGCCTTGGTCGGCCTGACCATCGCCCTAGTGGGGGCGGAGGCCCTGGCGGTCAATTCGGCGCGGCCGGGGACCGTGGCCCTGGCCACGGGCGGGCTGCTGTTGCTGATGGGGCTGGGCAAGCTGATCGGCCTTGGCGGCCTGCCGGTGCTACTGCTGATCGGCGGCGGGCTGTTCTCCGCCAACTACCTGATGGTCTCGGGCCACCTGCGCGACGCGGCGCGGATGCGGCTGGTGGTGACTCTGGTGTTCGGACTGATTCACGGTTTTGGTTTCGCCGCCAACCTGCTCGAGATGCGGCTGCCGAAGGAAAGGCTGTTCGAACTGCTGCTCGGCTTCAACCTCGGGGTGGAAATCGGCCAGCTGAGCCTGGTGCTTGCGGTGCTCGGAATCGTCGCCTTGCTGGTCAAGCTTGGCTTGAAGTTGCCGCGGCTAATGGTCACGGACTTCGCCGCCTCATTCCTGGTCGGGCTGGGCCTGTTCTGGTTCGTGGCCCGCAGCTACGTCTGACCCGCCCCGTTAGGGACGGGCCAGCCGGTTTGGATGAAAACTAGCGCGAGGCGCGGTCGGCCACGACGCCGGCGGCGCCGCCGACGACGGCGCCCACTGGGCCGGCGATCACCGCGCCGGTGACCGCGCCGGTGGCGGCGCGCTGTTCAGTGTTGTGGCCGCATGCCGCCAGGCTGAGGGCGGCGAGGACAATAGCGATGGGGGCGAGACGGGCGGTCATGGGGTTCAGCTCCAGGCTTTCGGAAAGCCCCACAGAGCCGCGCTGGCGCGGGGGCGTCGGCTACCTAACGGAGGGCCACGGCGCAGGTTCCCCGCTGCGGCAAATGCGCTCTTTTCCACAGGTTTCCATGCTGCACCGCAACAAAAGCTTGCGAATCAGCCCCATTGGCGCCACAAACACCGCTATAATGACCGTCCTCGACCATACGTGAACCGGTCGAACCTTGGCTTTGGCGACCGGCTACAGGACTTGAGGCCCGTCAAGAGAGCGTCGTTGTCGGGGGGCGTTTCGCCCTCGCCGCACAGGACACGAAATCTTTGTTATTCCCCCAGCAGACGCGTGCGAATGCACGCGCCCTTGCCATAGCTGTCACCCTGGGCCTAGCCATCGGGGGCGCTCTTGGAGGCGCTTACCTGCTTGGCGGCATGGGGAAGGCGGCCGATCAGCATGCCCGCTTCTCGCGTCTGGCCGACACCGCCGTCGACGGATTTTCCGAAACCGCCCTGACCAAGACCGCCGCCGATGATGGCATCCTCGCCGTCGCCCGCCGCCTCGATCGAGCCGCGGTGCCGGCGCCGGACAGCATCGAATACGACCGCCAGGTCGCGGCGCTGAATGAGCGCCTGCAGAAGCGGCTGGACCGCAAGGGCGCGCTGATGCTGCGCGCCAGCCTGGGCGGCTCCTACAACCCCGCCGTCTCGCCGTTCAAATACCCCGGCGCCTTGGAAGGCTCGCGCGAACTCGATTGCCTCACGCAAGCGGTCTATTACGAAGCTCGGGGCGAGACCCCCAGCGGCCAAGCGGCCGTGGCCCAGGTGGTGATCAACCGGGCCCGCAACCCCCGTTTCCCCAAATCGATCTGCGGCGTGGTGTTCCAGCGCGCCGCCGCCACCCGCGGCTGCCAGTTCAGCTTCGCCTGCGACGGCTCCACCCTGCGCAACCGTGAGCCGGGCGCCTGGCGCCGGGCGCAAAAGATCGCCTCCCGCGCCCTCGACGGCTTCGTGATGGCCGAGGTCGGCGCCGCCACCCACTTCCATACCCTGAACGTCGCGCCGATCTGGGGCCCGCACCTGCTGCGCGTTGCCCAGGTGGGGATGCACGTGTTCTACCGCTTCGGCGGCCGCGCCGGGGCGCCTAGCGCCTTCACCTCGGAAGTCGAGATCGCCGGCGTCGAGACCATTGACGGCGCGACCCCGACCCTGATCGCCGCCGCTGCCTTAAGCCCCGCTCCGGCGCTCGTCGAAGGCGGCGTTGGCGGACCGGCCACGGTCCCGGTGGAGCCGGCCTCCGCGGCCCCCGCCACGGCCCCGGCGTCCGCGCCGGTCGCCGCCAAGCCGGTCTCGGCCCCCGCGACCGAGAAGGCGGAGGCCAAGCCGACCACCGCCTCCAGCCCGGCGTAGATTCAATAATTTAGAGCATGTTCGGGCGGCGAACCGCCCACACTTCGCCTAACATGCTCTAGGCGTAGGCGGCCATCGCCTGCGGGTCGCTGAGCGGGCCGGCGCCTTGCCGCGCCTGTACGGCCAGGGCTCCGGCGTGGCTGAGGCGGGACAGCGCGAAGTGCCGCGCCAGCACCGCCATGTCGGCCGGCGCGCCCGGGGCCCCGTTCAGGCCCGCCAAGGCGCCCTTCACCAGCAGCCCGCCCCCAACCACGTATGAGAACAGGGTCAGGTAGGGATAGGCTGCCGCCAGCCGCTCCGGCTCGCTCGCCCCCAGCAGCCAGTCGGTGACCTCCGAAAGGGCCGAGACAGCCTCGGCTAGCAGGCCGCCCGCCGGGCCGAGCTTTCCCTCCGCCGCCTTGGCGACAGCGGCGATCTCGCCGATCAGTTCCTTGGCCGCCGCCCCGCCGTCGCGCACCACCTTGCGGCTGACCAGGTCGATGGCCTGAATGCCGTTAGTGCCCTCGTAGATCGGCACGATGCGGGCGTCGCGCATCTGCTGCGCCGCGCCGGTCTCCTCGATATAGCCCATGCCGCCGTGCACCTGGACGCCCAGGGACGAGACCTCGACCCCGACGTCGGAGCCGAACGCCTTGGCCAGGGGGGTGAGCAGCGCCTCGCGCGCGGAAGCCGCCGCGCGGCGGGCGGGGTCCTGTTCGCGCCGGGCCCGGTCGGTGGCCACGGCGGTCGAGAAGGCGATGGCGCGCGAGGCGAAGGTCAGGCTGCGCATGTCCAGCAGCATGCGGGCCACGTCCGGATGGGCGATGATCGGCGCCGTCGCCTCGGTCCCGGCGCGGCCCTGCCGCCGCTCGCGGGCGTAGGCATAGGCGCGCTGGGTGGAAAGCTCGGCCACCCCAACCCCCTGCAGGCCGGTGGAGAGTCGCGCGCGGTTCATCATGGTGAACATGCAGGCCAGACCCTCATTCTCGCGCCCGACCAGCCAGGCGACGGCCCCGCCGTCGTCGCCGTAGGACATGACGCAGGTCGGGCTGGCGTGGATGCCCATCTTGTGTTCGAGGCCGGTGGCGCGGAAATCATTGCGGCGGCCAAGGCTCCCGTCGGTCTCGGGAATGAATTTGGGCGCCAGGAAAAGGGAAATGCCCTTAGTCCCCGCCGGGGCGCCGGGCAGGCGGGCCAACACCAGATGGATGATGTTGGCGGCCATGTCGTGGTCGCCGTAGGTGATGAAGATCTTGGTCCCGAACAGCTTGTAGGACCCGTCGCCCACTGGCTCGGCCCGCGTGCGCAGCACCGACAGGTCCGATCCCGCCGACGGCTCGGTCAGGGCCATGGCGCCGGTCCATTCGCCGCTGACCATCTTTTCCAGATACCGGGCTTTCAGATCGTCGCTGCCGTGCAGGGCCAGGGCGTCCGCCGCGCCCTGGGTCAGCACCGGGCAGAGGGCGAAGGCCATGTTGGCGCTGTTCCACATCTCCAGGGTGGCGATACAGGCGGCGACCGGCAGGCCCATGCCGCCGTATTCCGGCTCGGCGTCGACGCCGTTCCAGCCGCCTTCGCACCAGGCCTTGTAGGCGGCGGGAAAGCCGGGCGTGGTGACGACGCCCTGGCCGCTCAAGGTGGCGCCGGCCTTGTCGCCGGCGACGTTGAGAGGCGCGAGAAGGCCCTGGGCGGTCTTGCCGGCCTCGGTCAGCAGGGCGGAGAGCAGATCGTCGTCGAGGTCGTCGGCCAGTCCGTCGGCGCGCAGATCGTCCAGCCCCGCCATGGAGCCGAGGACGAAGCGGATCTCGTCGACCGGCGCTGTGTAGTCCATGGCGTTCTCCCCAAAGCAGGGGGCGACGATATAAGACTAACCGGGTGGCGCAAGGCCGTGTGGCGCTAGATGCCAGCGTACCAGTTGTAGCCGTAGTCTTCCCAGAAACCGCCCTTGCCCTTGCCGAACCGCGCCAGGCTGTCGGTGACCTCGATCCGGCTGACGAACTTGGCGTGCTTGTAGCCGAGCTGGCGCTCGATGCGCATCCGCACCGGCGCGCCGTGTGCGACTTCCAGAGGCTTGCCGTTCATCTCATGCGCCAGGATGGTCTGGGGGTGGAAGGCGTCCACCAGGTCGACGCTCTCGTAGTAGCGCTTTGTCAGATCGCCGCGCTGCTCGGGGTCGTCGAAGCAGTGGAACACCACGAAGCGGGCGCTGGGCGCCAGGCCCGCCGCCTTCAAGATCACACTGAGAGGAACGCCCTTCCATTGGCCGATGGCGCTCCAGCCCTCGACGCAGTCGTGGCGCGTGATCTGGGTCCGTTGCGGCAGGGCCTTGAGTTCGTCCAGCGACAGGCTCATGGGCCGCGCCACCATGCCGTCCAGGGTCAGGCGATAGTCGGCGAAACCCTTCTCCAGCAGGGTCAGGTATTGCGGGTTGTCGTTGGCGTCGCTGCTGCCGTTGGCGCGAAAGACCGGCGACATCTGCTCGGGGCGGAACTCGCGCGCCAGTTGGCCACCCGAGAGCAGGAAGCGCTGGGTCCTCATGTTGAGGCCTTCGGCGTCGCCGAGGAAGTCGATGAACTTAGGCGAGGCGGAGAGCCGGTCGCAGCCGGCCAGCATCAGGGTGGAGAAGGTGGCGGCGCCGCCGATCAGCAGCGACCGGCGCGAGGGCGGCTGCGTGCTCATGCCTCGTCCTCCGGCTTGATCTCGTAGCGGCCGGTGATCATCGACCGGATTTCGTTGATCGGCCCGGCCAGGACCACCATCGCCAAGTGCACGATCACGAACAGCACGATCAGCATGAAGAAGATGAAGTGCAGGCTGCGCCCGCCCTGGCGGCCGCCGAACAGGTCAAGCAGCCACGGCGCGGCCGCGTTCATGGCGGGCGACATGGTCAGGCCGGTCAGCAGCATCAGCGGCAGCAGGCAGATGACGCCCAGATAGGCCAGCTTCTGCAGGATGTTGTAGCGCTGGGCCGCCTCGCCCTTGGGAAATTTTAGCCGCAGGTGGTCGCGGATGTCCTGGAGGATATTGCGGGGCCTCAGTTCGTCGGCCGTCGGCGCGAGGTCGCGCTTGATGTGGCCGTTGATCGCCCCGCCGACCAGGTAGGCCAGGCCGTTGATGACGAACACCCAGGCGAAGAAGAAGTGCCAGTAGCGGCCGGTGCTGAGATCTTGATAGCTCGGAATGGTCAGCCAGGCGGGGATATTGGCGAACTCGATCCAGGGCGTGTCGAAATTGGCGCCGAACTGGCCCCAGTACAGCGCCGGGTGCGCGCGCAGAATCTGCAACCCGCTCATGGCCAGGAACAGCAGGGCGACGACATTGGTCCAGTGGGTGACCCGCGTCAGCAGCCTGTGGCGATAGAACAGCTCGCGCTTGCGCTTGGGCGCGGCGGTGGACGGCAATGCGGCGTCGCTCATCTGGCCTCCTGTCCGCTCCGATCAAGCGCCGCCCCGGCCACAGAGGCAAGGGCGGCGCGAGATTTAGGTCTTGGGCTTACTTCTTGGCCGGCATGCCCGGGGTCATCGCGCCCTTGGGGGCCATGGCGCCGGTCGACTTCATCATATCGGGGTGCATCTTCATCATCTCCATGCACTTGGCGTCCTTCTTCATCATGTCCATGGTCATGGCCTTGCAGGCGGTCATCTTGTCCATGTCCATCTTCGACATCGGGGCGGTGGCCGCGAAAGTCGCGCTGCCCGCGGCGAGGCTGGACAGCAGGGCGCAGGCGGCGAGGGTGAGGCGAACGTTCATGGGAGTTTCCTTCGGCTGTCACCCGCTGAAACGCGGGCGCTGTTAGGAAGTTCGGCCCGGCGCCGTGATCGGTTACAGCGCAATGGAAATTCTCTGTCGCTTTTGACGTGCGCCGCGGCGCGGTGCGTGTAACCGATGAAGGGTGCGCGGCGAATAGATGAGGGATGGCCCCGCTGGGCGACCTGGAACCTCGTTTGAAAGACCTGATGCTCGCCGGTCTCGCCGGCGACAACGCCGCGCATACGAAGCTGCTGCGCGAACTGGCCGCGGCGCTGCGCCGCTATTATGCCCGGCGCCTGGGCGGGGGTGCGGCCGACGTGGAGGATCTGGTGCAGGATACCTTGATCGCCGTCCACACCCGGCGCGGCACCTACCAGAGCGACATGCCCTTCACCGCCTGGGCCTACGCTATCGCGCACTATAAGCTGGTCGACCTCTACCGCCGCCAGGGTCGGCGCCCGACTGTGCCGCTGGAAAGCGCCGGCGCGCTGTTCGCGCCGGATGACCATGAGGCCTGGACCGCAGCCGGCGACCTCGACCATGTTCTGGCCACGCTTGAGCCCAAGGCCGCCGCCGTGATCCGCCACACCCACATCGAAGGCCTGTCGACGAAGGAGACCGCCGCCCTGACCGGCCAATCGGAATCGGCGGTGAAGGTAGGGGTGCACCGGGGCCTGAAGAAGCTGATCGCCAGGTTCGGGGGAAGGAGCGACCATGCCGACCGATAACCTGATCGAACGCCTGGGCTCGGAGGTCCGCGCGGTGCCGCGCGGCCTGGCGGCGCGCCGCCTGATCCTGGGCGCCGGGGCAGGCGTGGTCGTGGCCGCGGTTCTCATGCCGCTGTGGATCGGCGTGCGGCCGGATCTCGCCCAAGCGGTGGGCACGGCGGCCTTCTGGATCAAGCTCGCCTACACCCTCGGTATCGCAGCGGCGACGTTCTGGCTGTTGGAGCGCCTGGCCCGGCCGGGCGCGCGGACATTGAACCAAGTGATTGTCGGCCTGGCGCCGCCCGTCGCCGTGCTGGTGCTGGCCGCCGCGGAACTGGCTGGCGCGGAGGCGGCGGAGCGCCCGCATCTGATCATGGGCGCGTCGTCCCACCTCTGCCCTTGGCGCATCGTGGCCCTGGCCTTGCCGGTGTTGATCGGGGCCCTCTGGGCGTTGCGCGGCCTGGCGCCGACACGGCCGACCCTGACCGGCGCCGTGGCGGGGCTGTGCGCCGGCGGCGCGGGCGCCTTCGTCTATGCCTTCCATTGTGACGAGCGGGCCATGCCGTTCCTGGCCCTCTGGTACAGCGGCGGCATCGTCATTAGCGGCGTGATCGGCGCGGTCGCCGGGCGGCGCTTACTGCGGTGGTAAGGCTGCGTCCAGAACTGACGTAGAGCAGCGTCACAGATAACGGGCCGCCAAAAGGAGCCCGCCATGACCCAGTTCACCTACGCGCCCCAGACCGTGATCCTGCCCAACAGGCGCGTTTCCGAAGCGATCCGCTATGGCGGGGTGCTGATGATCTGGCTCGGTTTGACCGCCGTGCGGCCAAAGCTCGGCATGGAAATCTACCGTTGTCGGCGGCCCGACTCTCCGCTGCGGCGCCGTAATGACCGAAGAATCCCCAGCCAAATCGCAAAAACCTCGGTTGTGCCGGGCTTTTAGGACCGAAAGGCCCGTGACAGCGGGTCATTCGCTGGGCAGGGTTCGCTAGCGATTCTTTTTGAACGGGAGAAACCCTCGATGAACACCACTGACCTGGCGTCCCAAGTCGCCGACCAAGACGGCAAGATCACCAAGACCCAAGCCAAGGCTCTGGTCGACGCGGTGTTCGCGTCCATCACCGCCGCCGCCAAGAAGGGCGAGGAAGTCTCCCTGCCGGGCTTCGGCAAGTTCAAGGTTCAGAACAAGCCCGCCCGCACCGGCCGCAACCCCTCGACCGGCGCGACGATCCAGATCGCCGCCTCGAAGAAGCTGGTGTTCCAGCCGGCGAAGGCCCTGAAGGACACCCTGGCCTCGAAATAAGCTGTGACGGATACGCCTGCGCCAAATCTTGAGTCGGCGCGGGCGGTCCTCGCCGCCACCTTCGGACACAAGGACTTCCGCGGCCTGCAAGGGCCGGTGATCGAGGAAGTCCTGGCCGGGCGCAACGCCCTGGCCGTGTTGCCGACCGGCGGCGGAAAAAGCCTGTGCTACCAGATCCCCAGCCTGCTTCGCCGCGGGCTGGGGATTGTCGTTTCCCCGCTCATCGCCCTGATGACCGACCAGGTCGCGGCCCTGCGCCAGGCCGGGGTGGCCGCCGCGCGGCTGGACAGCGCCATCGACCCCGACGAGCGCGAGGACGCCTGGCGCCGCATCAACGCCGGCGAGCTCGACCTTCTCTACCTCTCCCCTGAGGGCCTGATGCAGGGGGCGATGCTGGAGCGGCTCTCCAGCCTGCCGATCGCCATGGTGGCCATCGACGAGGCCCACTGCGTCAGCCAGTGGGGCCACGACTTCCGCCCCGAATACCGCATGCTCGGCCGCCTGGCCGACGCCTTTCCGGACGCGCCGCGTCTGGCGGTGACCGCCACCGCCGACGCCCGCACCCGCGAGGACATCGCCAAGGAGCTGCGGCTCACCGGCGCCAAGCAGTTCGTCGACAGCTTCGCCCGGCCGGAACTGGCCCTGAGCGCCGAGCGCAAGACCGGGCGCGGCGCGGCCCGTGTGCTGGAGCTGATCGGCGAGCGGCGCGGCCGCAGCGGCATCGTCTACGCCGGATCGCGCGACGGGACCGAGACCCTGGCCGCCAGCCTGATTCAGAGCGGGGTGGCCGCCATGGCCTACCATGCGGGCCTGGACAAGGGCCTGCGCGCCGAGCGCCTGCGCAAGTTCCTGGCCGAGGACGAGGCGGTGATGGTGGCGACCATCGCCTTCGGCATGGGCATCGACAAGCCCGACGTCCGCTACGTCATCCACGCCGACGCCCCGGCCTCGATCGAGGCCTACTGGCAGGAGGTCGGCCGCGCCGGGCGCGACGGGGCGCCGGCGGAAGGCATCACCCTCTACAGCTCGGCCGACATGGCCTTCGCCTCGCGCCGGCTGGAAGGCCGCGAGGTCGACGACGCGGTCAAACAGGTGCAGGGGCGCAAGCTTCGCCAGCTCTACGCCATGCTCGACGGCGCCGCCTGCCGCGCCACCGCCGTGCGGCGCTATTTCGGCGAGGCGGACGTCGAAGCCTGCGGCCAGTGCGACCTGTGCCTCAATCCGCCCGAGCGGCGCGACGTCACCACGGCGGCGCAGAAGGCCCTATCGGCGGCGCAGCGCCTGGGCGGCCGCTACGGGCGCGGGCGGCTGATCGACCACCTGCTCGGCAAGACCAAGGATGTGTCGGACTACGAGTCCGGCCTCACCACCTACGGCATCGGCCAGGAACTGAGCGCGCCGCAGTGGCGCGACCTGACCGACCAGCTCCTGTTCGACGGCCTGTTGCGCGAAGACCCCAACGACGGCCGGCCCCTGATCGGCCTGGGCGAGGCCAATGCCGTGAAGGCGGTCTATCGCGGCGAGACCAAGGTTTATGTGCGCGACCGCCCTTCCGCCCCCGCGAAGGCGGCGAAATCCCGCAGCGGCCTGGAGGTCGCCAGCGCCGACAAGGGCCTTTTCGAGGCCCTGCGCGCCTGGCGCAAGGCCCAGGCCGCGGCCCAGGGCGTGCCCCCCTATGTGATCTTCGGCGACCGAACCCTCGTCGCCATCGCCGCCGCCCGGCCGACAAGTTTGCGGGCGCTGGAGGGTTTGAGCGGCGTGGGCCAGGTCAAGCTGGAACGCTACGGGGCGGATGTGCTGGGTATCGTGCGCGGCGGTGTCAGCGAGGCGGCGGAGTAGCGCCTCTTCCGCTCATCCCCGCGAAGCGGGAATCCAGACCAGGATCAACCGTCGCGGCCAAGGGTCTGGACCCCCGCCTTCGCGGGGGTGAGCGGATTTTAAGGTTTCACCGCGAACGCCAACCGCGCCAGCGCTTCGTCCTTGCCGAAGGTGACCAGGGTGCTGGCCAAATCCGGGGCCGGTGAGCCCTTGCCCAGTGACCCGCGCAGGGCCGGGCCGAACTTGCCGATGCCGACCTGCTCGGCGGCGGCGAAGTCGCGGATCAAAGCTTCCAGGGCCGGAACGCTCCAGTCATCGGTCGCCGCCAGCGTGTCCCGCAGGCGGCCCAGGCGCGCCTTGGTCTCGTCGGTCAGCAGGCCGGCGGTCTTGGCGTCCAGCGGGGCGTCGGTGGCCGTGAGGGCGAAGGCGACGAGGTTGGCCAGTTCGACCAGCGTCGCGGCGCCGTCCTTGACCAGGCCGATCACCGCGATCAGGCGGCTGGTCTGCAAGGCGTCGAAGCCGAGCAGGCGCGGGATGATCAGGTCGGCGAGGCGGCGGTCGTCGGCCAAGCGGATGTAGTGGCGGTTGATGTGGGCCAGCTTGTCCCAGTCGAGCCGGGCGGGGGACGACACCACGTCCTTGATGTCGAACCACGCAATCGCCTGTTCGTCGCTGAACAGCTCGTCGTCGCCGTGGCCCCAGCCGAGGCGGGCCAGGTAGTTGCGCGTGGCTTCGGGCAGGTAGCCCATCTCGGCGAACTCGCCGACGGCTTGCGCGCCATGACGTTTCGAGAGCTTGGCGCCGTCCGGGCCGTGAATCAGCGGGATGTGAGCGAACACCGGCAGGTCCCAGCCGAGCGCCTGGTAGATCAGGCTCTGGCGCGCGCCGTTGCTGACGTGGTCGTCGCCGCGGATCACGTGGGTGACGCCCATGTCGTGGTCGTCGGCCACCACGGCCAGGTTGTAGGTCGGGGCCCCGTCCGAGCGCAGCAGGATCAGGTCGTCGAGCTGGCTGTTCTCGAACACGATGTCGCCCTTGACCACGTCGTGCAGCACGGTCTGGCCCTCGCGGGGCGCTTTCAGGCGCACCACGAACGGCGCGTCGGGAGGGGGCAGGGTAGAGTCGCGCCAGGGCGAGCGGACGGCCCGGCCCTCGGCGCGGGCGACCGTGCGCTCGGCCTCCAGCTCCTCGACCGTCATCCAGCAGCGGTAGGCCCCGCCCCGTTGCAGCATTTCGTCCACCACCGCGCGGTGGCGGTCGGCGCGGGTGTGCTGGAACACCGGCTCCTCGTCCGCGGCCAGGCCGAGCCAGGCCATGCCCTCGAAGATCGCGTCCACCGCGCCCTGGGTCGAGCGCTCGCGGTCGGTGTCCTCGACCCGGATCAGGAATTTGCCGCCGAAGCGCCTGGCGTACAGGTAGTTGAACAGCGCCGTGCGGGCGGTGCCGATGTGCATGTAGCCCGTGGGGGAGGGCGCGATGCGGGTGACGACGGTCTGGGCGGACACTGCGGATAAACCTCGTATGAGGCCGCGCCTCTAGCACCTGCGGAGCTTATCCGCCAACAGCGGCTCTTTCAGATTCTGGTCTTAGGATTTCGGTTACCGACACAGTTTGTAACTGCCTGGATGAAAACGGCTCGGTCCCCCTCCTTCGACCACGGCGCGGCCCTGCGCGTGCCGCCGGCGCACGATCACAGGCATTGGACCCAGCTGCGCCGCTGGCTGGGCGAGGACGGGCAGATCGTCGAACCGCTCGGCCATGTGCGGGTCTTCACCCCCAACGGCTGGACCATGGCCCGGCCGGGGGACTGGATCGTGCTGTCGGTGACGGGCGAGTTCCACGTCGCCCACACGGGCATCCGGGGCCTGAACGCCTAGGGCCTCGGGACCGGGACAAGCGCCAGGCGCGCCGCGGCGCGCGGGGCGAATGCCAGCAGCGCCACCAGGGCGACGGCGACGCAGGGCAGGGCGTACCAGAGCCAGGTGGTGAAGCCGACGCCGAAGCCCGATTCGATGATCCAGGGGATCGGCGAGACAACGAGCAGCACGCCGCCGGCGATCCGCATGCGCCGGGCGCGCGCCTTGGACGGGGGCCGGCCGAAGGCGGCGCGGTGATGCCGGGCATAGGCGAGCGCCAGCTGGCCGCACGCCAGATAGGTCATCAGCAGGCTGGCGGCGACAAGCATCGTAAGGCTTCCACCGCGTCTTCCACTTCGGCGGCCTCCGGCTGGCATGGCCCGGCCCTCGCGCGGCGGTGCAGAATCCACACCCCGGCGAGGCAGAGCAGGCCCGTGCCGATCAGGGTCGCGTCCATGCCCATCCGCACCCCGTCGAGGGCGGCCAGATGGCGCCAGCCTTGCCCGCCGAGCAGGGGCGCGCCCAGGCACAGCAGGCCGGCCAGGACGAACTGCTCGCCCCACGCCTTGCGCGGCGGCCGGAGCGCGGCGTGCAGGGCCATGGCGGCCCAGGTCCAGTAGAAGGCCAGGACCGGGATTTGCGCCCGCTCGGGGAATACGGGGGTCAGGCGCTCGGCCCACAGCAGGGCGACGCAGGCGACGCTGATCCCGGCCACAGCCGCGACGTTGATTTTGTCGACCCAGGTCAGCCAGGCGGCGTCGCCGCCGGCCTTGCGCCGGCGCTTCTCGGTGAACACCACCAGGCCGGCGGCCACCATCCCCGTGCTGGCCATGCCGGCCAGACCGTAGGCCCAGCGCACCGCCGCGCCGCCCCACTCCACGAAGTGCAGGGCGGCGATGTAGGACTGCACCCGGCTGATCGCCGAGTCGTCGCGGATGCGCAGCACCGCGCCGGTGACGCCGTCGAGGGCCACCTGCTCGACCTGCTGGGTGACGCGGTCGTCGCGGTCCCGGTAGGCGTCGAACACCGCGTTGCCGCGGTTGGGGTCGCGCACATAGATGTAGGCGGTCTTGTCCGCGCCCATGCTGGTCTCGGCGGCGCGCATCAGCTGCGGCAGCGGCAGCATCGCCGCCGGTTCGCCGGCGGGGGCCTTCAGGCCGCGGTATTCGAGGGCGATGGCCTCGGCGCGGAACGGAACCGAGTCGCCGGCGTAAAGCGTCTGCACCGCCGCCGGTATGTAGATCCAGTAGAGGATGACGATGCCGGTGTAGGCCATCATCAGGTGGAACGGCAGCGGCAGCACCCCCAGCACATTGTGCATGTCCAGCCAGGCCCGCTGGCCCGAGGCGTTTGGACGGAACAGAAATAGGTCCTTGAAGATGCGTTTGTGGATGACGATGCCGCTGACGCAGGCCGCGATCATAAAGATGCCCGACAGCCCGACGATCATGAAACCGGCGAGGTTCTCGTTGCGGTCGATGCCGAGCATGTAGTGGTAGGCGAGATAAAAGGCGCCGGCCTGGGTCTTGCGCTCGATCACCCCGCCGCTGACCGGGTCGAGGGTGTGGCTGGTCGTTTTTCCCTGCGGCGTGGTCCAGGCGACGATCAGCTGCGGGTCGCGGTCGCGCGGCAGGTCGATACGCCACATCCTGGCGTCCGGCGCCTGGGCGTTGAGATGGTCGACGCCGAGCTGCAGGGTCGTGGCGCGGTCAGGGTTCAGGCCGGTGCGGATCTCCGGCACGGCCCACAGGTTGATCTCGTCCTGGAACACGGCGATCGAGCCGGTCAGAAGCACGCCGAACAGCAGCCAGCCCATCACCAGCCCGCCCCAGGTGTGCAGGAAGGTCATGCTGAGGGTGAAGGTCTTCTTCATCGCGGCAGCAGCCAGGCGACCAGGCCAAGCCCCGCCGTGGCGGCGATCAGGGCGGCGAGCACGAACCAGCCGCGCCGGGCGGCGAAGGCCCAGATCATCACTGCCGGGTAGATGAGGATCGCCAGGTTGGTCGAGACCAGGGCGGAATCGACCCTGTCCAGTCCGCCTCGATGCAGCAGCACCGAGGCGGCGGCGGTGAGAGCGTAGGTCAGGGCGTAGCCACCGAAGATCGAGGCGACCACGCGCAGGCCGATGTCGACCGCCTCTTCGACCGCCGCTGACCTGGAGGCGGCGTCCATCAGCGGTCCAGGATCACCGAGCCGATGCGGCCGGCGTCGTCGACGAAGTTGCGCTGGTTCTCCAGGCAGACGTATTCGCGAATCCGGATGTCCGGTTGCCGCGCGAAGGTGCGGGTCACCGTCCACGGGGCGGTGAGGACCTGCGGGTCGTTCATGGTGATGGTGACCTTCATCAGGTCGCTGTCGAGCAGATGATAGCGTTCGACGATGCGCAGGTCCTCGCTGTGAGGCGCCCTGGCGAACATCAGGGTCGGGGTGCGGACGCCGACGGTCTCGACCACCAGGTCGTCGCCGTCCCAGCGGCCGACCGAATCGCCGAAGAAGGTGAACTCCAGTTCGTCCGGCGGCGGATGGCGGCCGTCGACGTAGATGTGCCGGACCTGGGTGTTGAACTCGAACACCTGCACGATCTTGCCGCCCACGGGCAGGAACTCGACCGGCAGCGACGTCTCCATCACGAACGGCATGCCGTCGGGCAGGCACTGCGCCTTGTCGGTGGGGATGGGCTCGCCGGCCGCCTCGGCCGTCTGGCGGACCTTCTCGTCGGCGTCGTAGCGGCTGGCGTAGGGCTCCTTCAGCGGCGGACGGCCGATGGGCGGGTTGAGCCAGCGCGGATAGTTTCCGCCCTTCTGCGACGGCCGCATCCAGACCCCGGCGAAGTCCGCCGGAGCCGCGGCGGCGGCGCCCGCCAGAAGGGACAGGGCGAGCGCCAGGCGGAGGCCGCGCGGGTTCATGGCGCGGGGTCGTAGGCCATGACGCGGCCGTCCGGCAGGGTGGCCGAGACGATCAGCCCGCCACGGGAGCCGTTACGCATCGGGTTCATCGCCACAGTCACCTTGTCGCCGGCCTTGAGGCTGCGCACCTTCCAGCCGAGCTTCATCATGGTGCGGATCGGGCCGGCCTCGACGCTGTAGTGGACGCGCGCGCCGTTCTCGAGCGAATCTATCTCGATATAGACGTGCGGATTGGTCCACTGGAACTCGCTGACGACGCCGGTCACGGTCACCTCGCGCGACTTGTCGTACATCGCCGAGGAGTGATGGGCGATGCTGGGCCCCGCCGTGGCCAGGGCCACGGCGACGGTCAGGGCGATAGCGATGACGCGGTTCATGGCGGTCTCCTTACCCCGGCACTACAGCGCTCGCCATCTGAACACGGTTTGAACGCCGTCCGGCCCCGCGGTTCAGAAACGCGCCGCCAGCCGCAGCACGAACTCGCGTCCCGGCGCCGAGGTGCCGTTGCCGCCGTTCTGGAAGCGCGGATCGGCCAGGCGCGGGTCCTTGTCTTCGGCGATGAACAGCGCGTGGTAGTTCTTGTCGAACAGGTTGCTGACCGTGGCCGAGAGCGTGAACTGCTCGTTGATCGCGTATTCGCCGCGCAGGTTGAAGACCCAGAACGGCGACTTGCGATGCACATAGGTGCCCACCGGCTCGCCCTGCGGGATCAGCAGGTTTTCCTCGGTGTCGTAGAACACCGGACCGCGCAGGATGCCGATCGCCTCCAGGGCCCACTTGTCGCGGGCGAGGCGGTTATTGAACGACGCCTCGTAGCGGTACATGCGCTGGATGTTGTTGGTGCGCGCAGTGGCCGGGGCGCCCTTGTCGGCCATGTCGAAGTTGTAATAGCCGCCGGCGCGCAGGCTCCAGCCCCAGGCGCTCGCCGGGTTCATCAGGCCCATCAGATTGGTGTTGGTCTGCAGTTCGACGCCGCGGATGAACAGATCGGCCGGGTTGTTGATGTAGTCGCTGGTGTTGAGCGATGCCGGAGCGCGCGCCAGGGTGGTGATGCGGTTGGTGATGGTGTTCTGGAACAGGGCCAGGTCGGCGTCGAAGTTGGCCTGGGCGTAGATGGCGCCGACTTCGTACTGCTTGCTGGTCTCGGGTTTCAGGTTCGGATTGCCGAAGATGCGGCCGCCGCCCAGGGCGGTGAAGTCGGCGCCCAGCTGGGTCGCCGAGGGCACGCGGAAGCCGTTGGAGGCGCCGGCGCGGAAGGCCCACCCTTCCACCGGGCGGAAGGTGCCGCCGATTGACCAGGTGGTGGCGTCGTAGTCGACCGTCTTCTCCAGTTGCAGCGCCAGGTACTGCGTCGGGTCGAAGGCCAGTTCGCCCTCGGTGCGGCGCACGCCGCCGCGGATAGTGACCTTGTCGTCGAACAGGTTCTGGCTGTCCTCGATGTAGAAGGCGTAGTTGGTGTCGGTCTGGTTGTTATCCTGGGCGACGATCTGCGCGATCACCGGCTGACCGGCGACGGCCTGACGGAATCGCTTGCTGCGCAGCACCGAACGCTCGCCGTCAAAACCGCCGGCCAGGGTGTTGCCCTCGAACAGCTTGGCGGTCGGACGAATCTGGAAGCCGTTGATCCACTGGTGACGCACATTGTGGTCGGCGGCCGTGCCGGGGCCCGGGACCGCTCCGTTGCGCACGATTGGGGAGGCCTGCCACAGCTCGTCCACATCGGCGACGACATAGCCGTGGGCCGACAGGGTGAAGCGGCCGTCGCTGGTCTTGGTGTCGAAGCGCAGGTCGGCCGAGCGGTTGTCGCGGTCGTCCTTGGCGATGGTGTTCGAGCCCGAGCCGCGGAAGCCGGCGTTGTAGACGCCGTCGCTGCGGCCTTCGAGGGAGATGCGGGTGTTCTCGCTCAGGTCCCAGCCGAGGCCGATGGTGGCGCCGTGGCGGGTGAAGGCGGTGTTCTTCATGACCGAGCTGTCCGCCGTCAGCACCAGTGAGACAGATTCAGGGTTCCAGCTAACGGAGGGTTTTGGTCTCATCGCAGTGACGTAGGAACGAAGATGAGATCAAAACCCTTGCCCTTGAAGACGACCCCCGGTGAGCGGGTGGTGAAGGATATCCGGCGCGCGACGCGGCGGCATTTCTCGGCGGAAGACAAGATCAGGATCGTGCTGGA
>CANJOB010000006.1 GCA_947475655.1 Caulobacterales bacterium
GGCGGCGGCCGCCAGCGGTTTTCGACGCGGCCGTCGAACTCACTTTGATCTGCGCAAAACAATTGCACGCCGCGTCAATCCCAGGGCGCGCGCCGCTGGACTGTGACCGGATCGTGACCGGATTGACCCGCCCTAGACGACCCGGTCACCCGGCTCCCCGCCGTCGACCACGGCGGCGACGTTCTGCAGCGCCCGCATGGCCATGGCGGTGCGGGTCTCCAGGGCGCCGCTGCCCCGGTGCGGGGTGAGGAAGGCGTTGGGCAGGTCGCGCAGGCGCAGGTCATAGGCGGGCTCGGCGGCGAACACGTCCAGGCCGGCGGCGGCCAGCTGTCCGGACTTCAACGCCTCGATCAGCGCGTCCTCGTCGACCAGGCTGCCTCGGCCGATGTTCACCAGCACCGCGCCGCGCGGCAGCAGGGCGATGCGTTCGCGCGTGATCAGCGGAACGCCCGATCCCGGCGCGGCCAGGCTCAGCACGTCGGTGTGGGCCAGCATCTCGTCGAGGCTGGCGTAGTAGGTCGCGCCGCCTTCCAGCTCCGGCGGCAGGCGGTTGCGGTTGTGGTAGATGATCTTCATGCCGAAGCCCTTGGCGCGGCGGGCGATGGCCTGGCCGATGCGGCCCATGCCGACGATGCCCAAGGTCCGCACGCTGACGTCGAGGCCGAGCAGTTCGTTGAAGCCGAAGCCGCGCCGCCAGCCGTCGGCCATCACCTGCGCCATCTCCTTGCCGCGGCGGCAGGCGCCCAACATCAGGAACAGCGACATGTCGGCGGTGGCGTCGGTCAGCACGTCGGGGGTGTTGCTGACCCAGATTCCGGCGGCCTTGGCGGCGGCAAGGTCGATATGATCGAAGCCGACGCTGGCGGTGGCCACCAGCTTCACGGACTTCGGCATCCGTTCGAAGTGTGCCGCCGTCACCTTGCTGACGAACACCACGATCGCCTCGGCTTGTTTGGCGGCGGCGGCGTCGATGGCGGCGTCGATGTCGCCCTCAGCGACGATCTGGACGTCGAAGCGTTCCTTGGCGAAGGCCACCGCGGGGTCGGTGAACGAGGTCGCGATCACGACGGGGTGCGGCATGGCAGGCTCCTCCAGGCGGCGGCGGCCGCTCCATTCCGCAGGCTGTTTAACCTTCACCGGGAAGGCGTCAAAGCCTAACTGCCGTAGGCCTTCCAGAAGAAGGCGGCGGTCATGCCGCTGGCGACCACGAGGGTCACGACGCGCACCAGCGCCGGGTCGAGCCGACGGCCCAGGTGCGCGCCGCTGTAGCCGCCGATCAGGGCGGCCGCCATCATGATCAGCCCGTGCCGCCAGTCGATGATGCGGGCGATGGCGAACATCAGGATGGCCACGGTATTGGCGGCGTTGACCATCAGCATGCGCGGCCCGGTCAGGGCCTTGATCTCGCCGCCGTCGAGCAGGCTCCACGCCGCCAGCATCATCAGCCCGACGCCACCGCCGAAATAGCCGCCGTAGATCGACAGCGCCATCTGCACCGACAGGATGATCGGCGCATTGCCGTGCACCCGCCCCTGCAGGGCGACCCCGACCTTGCGCCCGAACGCCAGGGTCACGGTGGCCAGCAGCAGCAGCCAGGGCAGGATGCTGTCGAACACACGCGACGGCGTCCACAGCAGCAACAGGCTGCCGACCAGCCCGCCCGCCAGGCTGACGATCAGCAGCGGCCGCACCCCCAGGCCGCAGACCCCGCCCATCTGCTTGCGGTAGACCCAGGCGCCGGCCAGGCCCGCCGGATAAAGCGCTGTGCTGCTTGTGGCGTTGGCGATCACCGAGGGCACGCCCGCCGTGATCAGGGCCGGCAGGGTCACGAAGGTCCCGCCGCCCGCCAGGGCGTTCATGAACCCGGCCAGCAGGCCGGCCCCGGCGATCAGCAGCGTCGAATCCATCCCGCACTATCGGGCGGCGGCCGCCGGGGGCCCAAGCTGAATTTTCGACGCCGATGAAACTTAACCACGCGAGGCCCGTTTCAGTGGGGTCGAAGGGACCCATTCCCTACAGGAGATTTCCTATGCGCATGAAACTCGCCCTGGGCCTCGCGGCCCTTACCCTGGCTGTCGCCGGGACCGCCGCGGCCCAGCCCCGTCCCTACGGCGACCGTGACCGCGACGGCGTGCCGAACGCCGCCGACCCCTACAACAACAACCGTGGCCCCGGCCAGGGCGGCCCCTACGGCGACCGCGACCGCGACGGCGTGCCCAATGCCATCGACCCCTCCACCGGCCGTCCGTTCGGCGACCGTGACCGCGACGGCGTGCCGAACGCCTTCGACAACCGCGATAACCGCTGGGACAACCGCTGGGGCCGCCCGGTCGGGCCGCCGCGCTACTGGGCCCGGAACCAGAATTGGAACCGCCACGTCCGGCTCTGCTACGAGCGCTACCGCACCTACAACCCGCGCACCGACTCCTACGTCGTGCGCCGCGGCGTGACGGCCCGCTGCCGCCTCTACTAGAGCCCGGCGAATATCGATTTCGGGAAAGGGCTCGCGGGCGACCGCGGGCCCTTTTTCTTAGGTCCCGGCGAGCGGCGGAATGTCCAGCCCGTCCGTGCGGCTCCGCGCCACATTCAGCGTCATGGCCAGCAGGCCATAGTAGCCGCAGATGCCGATCAGGTCGATCAGCCCAGCCTCGCCCAGGGCCTTGGTGGCGCGGGCATAGAGAGCGTCGTCGACCTGCTTGGTGCGCCAGAGCTGCTCCAGCACCTCATAGACGACGGTCTGGTCCTCGCTCATCGGCGCCGGCCGCCGGCCCTCGGCGATGGCGTTGATGATGGCCTCGGGGAGGCCGGCCCGCACCGCCGGCGGGCGATGGGCCTCCCATTCATAGGGCTGGTTCCACTCGCGGGCGGTCAACAGGATCGCCATCTCGCTCAGCGAATTGGGCAGGTGGCTGTTGTAGCGCAGGTACTGGCCCATCTGGTGGGCGCGCAGCATCATCTCCGGGCTGCGGATCAGCGGCCAGAACGGCCCGCTCAGGGGCACGCCGCGGGCGCGCTTGAACTCGGCCTCGGCAGCCTTCTGCGCCTCGGACAGCGCCTCGGGCGCCAGGGGTGGGAGCCGCTCCGGCCCCGGTCCGCCGCCCCATCGTTTGATGGCCATGTTCCCCTCGCCTCCCTAACCCTTACGGAAGGGGTAGCGGAATAGGCCGGGGTTTCAAGCCCTTGACGATACGGGCAGCGGCTTTGGCTTCCGGCGCGGGTTAGGGCTGGCGGTGGAACTCGCCGTCGAAGGCGATGGTCACCGCGTCGCCGATACCGCCGCTACGGGCCATGCCGAAGTCGGCCCGGCTGATTTGGGTCTTGGCGCCGAAACCGATGATCGTCGCCTTGTCGTTGACGATCTCGCCGTTGAAAGTGGCGTCCATGGTCACCGGTTTGGTCACGCCCAGGAAGGTCAGATCGCCGGTCACCTTGGCGGTGCGCGGGCCGGTCAGCTCGACCTTGGTCGACTTGAAGGTGATCTGCGGGAACTTCAGGCCGTTCAGGAACCGGTCGGCCTTGCGGACCTCGTCATCCCAGCCGGCGAAGGGGCGCTCGGGGTGGGCCTTCTTGTAGTCGCCGGTGACCGCGTAGTCGGTGACGACCGACATCGGGTCGATGGTCGCCTGCACGCTCGAGGCCGCCAGGTTGGCCGGGTTCAGATTGATGGTCACGTCGTACTTGGTGAACTTCGCCAGGTAGTGGGAGACCCCGGTATGGATCAGGGACCAGGTCAGGAAGGCGTGGGTGGGCTCGAGCTTATAGACGCCGGCGGCAGCCTTGACCGGCGCCTGGGCGGCGGCGGGCAGGCAGATCGCCATCACGGCGACCGCGACGCAGGGCAACAGAGTCTTTTTGATCATGACGTTCCCGCTCTCTCTGGCGCGGCTTTGAAGCGCGCTCGGTTATTCACGAGCCTACCCCTACCGGCATGCGACGGCGGCGGCGGCGTCTCGCTTATAGACCGACGAACCGGTAAGAGAGAACGGAATATCCCGTCATAAAAAACAAAGCCCGTTAGCGGAGAAAACCCATGCGCGTCCTGATCCCTGCCCTGGTGGCCGCCGCCCTCGCCCTGCCCGCCGCCGCCCAGGCGCCCGCCGCGCCGGCGGCCCCGGTCCCGCCCAAGACGTTCACCAGCGCCGCCGAGGTGCAGTCCATCATCGCCGCCGCCAAGGCTCGGCGGAAGGACGAGCCCACCATCAGCACCCCCCTGATGCGCTCGGGCTCCCATGCGTCCAACATCGAATACCGCGCCTCCGCCGGCCCCGCCGCCATCCACCCGGACAGCGAGATGTTCTATGTGGTGGAGGGCGCCGGAACCATGACCACCGGCGGCCGCATCGTTGACCGCGCCATTGTCGACGGCTCTTCGCGCAGGATCGCCAAAGGCGACTTCCTTCTGGTCCCGCCCGAGACACCGCACCAGGTCACCGCCGTCGAGGGATCTGTGTCGCTGATGGCCGTGCGCGTGCCGAAGTAGCCACGCTTGGCGCGGCGCCTACGCTCCCCATATGCGGGCGATGAGCAAGCTCTTCACCATCGGCTATGAGGCCAAGACCCAGTCGCATCTTATCGATGAGTTGAAGGCCGCGGGGGTCGAGGTGGTCGTCGACGTCCGCGCCATCGCCGCCTCGCGCCGCGCCGGCTTCTCCAAAACCGTCCTGGCGGCCAGCCTGGCGGCGGAAGGCATCGACTATGTGCACCTGCGCGCTCTTGGCACGCCCAAGGCCGGGCGCGAGGCCGCCCGCAAGGGCCGCATCGCCGAAATGCACGAGATCTTCGAAGGCCAGCTGGCCGAGCCGCAGGCCCAGATCGAACTGGCCCGCGCCACGGAAATCGCCGGCGAACGCAAGTCCGCCCTGCTGTGTTTCGAGGCCGACGCCTGCGGCTGCCACCGCGCCTTGGTGGCGAAGCGGATGGGCGCCTTCGAGGTGGTCGACCTCTAGCGGCGCGGGCGCACGCCCGCCGAGCTGATGAAGGTCACGGCGCCGGCCATCGCCAGGTCACGCAGCAGGCGCAGGCCGAACTTGGGCGCTTCCTCCTGCGGCTTTTCCTGATGGCTACGGTGCAGCCCGGCCATCAGCCCAGCCGAGATTCCCAGGAACACCAGGGCAAGCAGGCCGGACGCCAGGTAGGTCGGCAGCACCAGCCGCAGCGCCTCATAGACGCTGAACGCCCCGGCCACCGCCGCGACGCCGAGGCACACCGCCAGGGCGACGGTGGCGACCACCTGGGAAACCACGGCGGCGATCATCGGCTTGAACATCTAGCGGCGGGCGGCCAGGCCGATCAGCAGGCCGACGGCGCCGGCGATGGCCACGGCCTTCCACGGCTCCTGTTCGACGAAATCGCGCACCTTGACGACGACTTCCTCGCCCATGTCCACGGCCTCGTCGAAGCTCTTCTGGCTCAGGCCGGTGAACTCTCCGAAGCGGCCGTTCAGCTCGGCCCCGATGCCGCCCAGGGCGGCGCTCGCGGCGCTCTCGGCCTTGCCGGCCTGTTTGGCGGCGCCCTTGGCTTTGGTGGCTGCAGTCATTTGAAAACTCCCCACGGCTCGCGCGGACCCCATGTCCGCCGCGATGGCGATCATTGCATCAATCCCCGGCGCAAGGTGAAGTTCCAGCGCCCCGGAAACAGTTGGGGCTCCAGAGTCGTTGAAACCTCTCGGAGGCAACCCAGAATGGCGACACGCAAACTGGCCCGTTATCAGGAGATGCGGGACTTCGGCAAGACGGCCGAGCCCTCCGGCCGCGGCGCCAAGGCCACCGCCTCCCCGCGCCTGCGCTTCGTCATCCAGAAGCACGCGGCCACCCGCCTGCATTACGACCTGCGCCTGGAATACGAGGGGGTGTTCAAGTCCTGGGCGGTGACGCGGGGGCCTTCCTACAACCCGCACGACAAGCGCCTGGCGGTGGAGGTCGAGGACCACCCGCTCGACTACGGCGACTTCGAGGGCTCGATCCCCAAGGGCCAGTACGGCGGCGGCACGGTGCTTTTGTGGGACCGCGGCTACTGGGCGCCCGAGCCCGGTGTCGACATCGAGAAGGCGATGAAGAAGGGCGACCTGAAGTTCGTCATGGAAGGCGAGCGGATGCGCGGAAGCTGGGTGCTGGCGCGGATGAAGCGCCGGCCCGGCGAGAAGCGCGACAACTGGCTGATGATCAAACACAAGGACGAGTTCACGGTCGAGCAGCAGGAGGAGCTGGGCCCTCGCGACGATCCCTCCATCGCGTCGGGCCGCACCATGGCGCAGATCGCCGCCGGCGGCGGCAAGGGGCCCACGCCGTTCATGACGGCGAAGGCCGGCAAGGCCGACGCGGTGTGGCAGAGCCACCGCAACGACAACTCCACGGCCGCCGCCGCGCCCAAGGTCGCCAAGGCCAAGCCCGCAGCGAAGACAAAGCCGAAGACGAAGCCCGCCGAGGCCATGCCGCGCTTCATCGCGCCGCAGCTGTGCAAATTGGTCGACCGCCCGCCGCAGGGCGGCGGCTGGGCGCACGAGATCAAGTTCGACGGCTACCGCATGCAGCTGCGCGTCGAGGGCGGCGCGGCGCGCCTCTCCACCCGCAAGGGACTGGACTGGTCCGATAAGTTCGCCGAGATCGTCGACGACGGAGCCGCGCTCGACGATGCGATCATCGACGGCGAGGTGGTGGCGCTGGACCACAACGGCTCGCCCGATTTCGCCGCCCTGCAGGCGGCCATCTCCAGCGGCGACACCGACGATCTTGTGTTCTTTGTCTTCGACCTGCTGTTCGAGCGCGGCGAAGATTTGCGCGCTCTGCCGCTGTCGGAGCGCAAGACGCGGCTCAAAGCTTTGATCCCGGCCCGTCACGCGCGGCTGCGCTACGTCGATCACTTCGTCACGGGGGGCGACGCGGTGCTGCAGTCGGCCTGCCGCATGGAGCTGGAGGGGATCGTCTCCAAGAAACTGGACGCGCCCTATCATTCCGGCCGCAGCGAGAGCTGGACCAAGGCCAAGTGCCGCGCCGGGCACGAGGTGGTGATCGGCGGCTGAACCACCACGGGAAACGCCTTCCGCTCGCTGATAGGCGGGGTCTATCGCGACGGCAAGCTGGTGCATGTGGGCCGGATCGGCACGGGCTTCGGCCGCGAGAAGGTCGATGTCCTGCTGCCGAAACTCAAGGCCCTGGAGACCGACAAGAGCCCGTTCGAGGCCGGCGCGCCGAAGAAGGCGCCGGGCGTGCATTGGGTCAAGCCGCGGCTGGTGGCCGAGATCCAGTACGCCGGATTCACCGGCGACGGCTCCCTGCGCCAGGCGTCGTTCAAGGGCCTGCGCGAGGACAAGCCGGCCTCGGAAGTCGAGGCCGAAACGCCGGCGCCGGCCGAGACCACGCCGCTCGCCCAACCCACCCCCGGCAAGGCCGGGTCAGCCAGCGTCATGGGCGTCGCCATATCCAAACCCGACAAGCCGCTGTGGCCGCATGCGCACGACGGCAAGCCGGTGACCAAGCTCGACCTGGCCCGCTATTTCGAGGCCGTGGCCGGCCACATCATGCCGCACATCAAGGGCCGCCCCTGTTCGATCATCCGCGTGCCGGACGGCATCGGCGGCGAGACCTTCTTCCAGCGCCACGCCGCGCGGGGAACGAGCGCCCTGTTCGACGAGGTGGAGGTCTTTGGCGACCACAAGCCCTACCTGGTGCTGAACCGCGCCGAAGCGCTGATCGCCGCCGCCCAGATCGGCGCCGCCGAACTGCATCCGTGGAACTGCCAGCCCGGTCAGCCGGAGGTCCCCGGCCGGCTGGTGTTCGACCTCGACCCGGCGCCGGACGTCTCGTTCGAACAGGTGATCGAGGGCGCCCGCGAGGTGCGCGACCGCCTGGAGGAGCTGGGGCTGGTCAGCTTCGCCAAGACCACCGGCGGCAAGGGCCTGCATGTGGTCACGCCGTTGAAACCGTCGAAGATCGACTGGAAGACCGCCAAGGCCTTCGCCCGCGAGGTCTGCGCCCGCATCGCCGCCGACAGCCCCGACCGCTACCTGATCACCATGGCCAAGAAGGACAGGGGCGGGCGCATCTTCCTCGACTACCTGCGCAACGACCGCATGAGCACGGCGGTGGCGCCGTTCTCGCCCCGCGCCCGCGACGGCGCCACCGTGTCCTGGCCGCTGAACTGGGCGCAGGTGAAGGCCGGGCTCGATCCGAAGAAATACACCATCCGCACCGCGCCGCCCCTGCTGGCCAAACTGACCGCCTGGGAAGACTACTGCGACAGCGAGCGCGACCTGGCGGCGGCGATCAAGCGGCTGGGGTGAATCCTGGCGACAGGGCCGAGTCGCTCTGAAACAACGGAATTGAGCCCGCCCCTATCGCGGCGGCGGCGCGGAGGGGGCGATGTTCGAACTAACCGGCTACCACGCCTTGCTGGCGGTGCTCGGCGTCGCGGTCATCCTGGCCTACTGGCTGCCTCGGTTCTTCTCCGGCCGCGAACCGGCCGCCTCCGCCCTGCTGATCGGCCTGGGCGCCCTGCTGTTCAACTGGGCCCCGGAAGCGCGCACGGCCCTGGACCCGCTGACCTCGCCGCACGGCTGGGAGATCGCCAGCGAGCTATGCCTGATCTTCGGCCTGTTCGGGGTCGGGCTGCGAATCGACCGCCTGGCCAATCTGCAGCGCTGGCTGCCGACCCTGAGACTGCTCATCTTCGCCATGCCGCTGACGATCCTGGGCGTGGCGGTGCTGGGGCGCGAAGTGGCGGGCATGACGCTCGGCGGCGCCCTGCTGCTCGGCGCGGTGCTGGCGCCGACAGACCCGGTCCTGGCCAGCGACGTGCAGGTCGGCCCGCCCACCGAGGGTGGCGAACACCCGGTCCGCTTCACCCTGACGACGGAAGCGGGGCTCAACGACGGCCTGGCCTTCCCGTTCGTGCACCTGGCCCTGGCCGTCGCCGCCACGGGATTGATCACCGGCGGCGTGGTCACCGAGTGGCTCTGGCGCGACGTGGCCTACCGCATCGTCGTCGGCGCCGCCTGCGGCATCGCCATCGGCTGGCTGCTGAGCCAGACCCTATTCCGGTTTCCGCGTGAGAACGCCCTGGCCAAAACGCAGTCGGGCGTGTTCGCCCTGGCCGGCGTGCTGGTCTGCTACGGCGCCACCGAGCTGGCCGAGGGCTACGGCTTCATCGCCGCCTTCATCGCCGGCCTCACCCTTCGCCGGGTCGAATCCACGCACGAATTCCATATCCGCCTGCATGACTTCTCCGAGACCATCGAGCATGCCCTGACCGCCATGCTGCTGATCGCCTTCGGCGCGGTGATGCCGGGCTTGCTGACGCACCTGGATTGGGTCAGCGCCGTCATCGGCCTGGGCCTGATCTTCGTGCTTCGGCCCGCCATCGGCTGGGTCTCGCTGCACGCGACCCTGCTGAGGGGACGGCGGCGGATGATCGTCGCCGCCTATGGCGTGCGCGGCATCGGCTCGATCTACTACATGGCCTACGCGGGCAGCCACACCGACTTCAAGAACGAGGCCGAGCTGTGGGCGATCGTTGCCTTCACCATCCTCGTCTCGACCGTGGTGCACGGCTTCACGGCGGCCATCGCCGTCGAGAAGGCGACTGGGCGGAGCGCAGCCGAGGACCCGGCGGGCTAGGACGCGCGCTTGCGCGGGGCGGACTTCCTCGGCGCGGCCTTCTTCGCCGCTGTCTTGCGGCGCGGCGCGGCGGCTTCGCCACGGCGGGCGCCGCCTTCGCCGAGGCTGCGGCGCAGCGCTTCCATCAGGTCGCCCACTTCTTCCTGCTCCGGCTCCTTGGCGGTCACCATGCGGCTGGCGGATTTCTCCTTGGACTTGATCAGGGCGCGCAGCGCTTCCTCGTAGTGGTCCTTGAACTCGCTCGGCTCGAACGGACCTTCCTGCTGCTGGATGATCTTGGCGGCGATATCGATCATGTTCTTGTCGGCCTTGATCGCCGGGATGTCGTCGAACACCGAGTCCGGGTCCTTGATCTCGTCATAGGACCGCAGCGTATAGGCCAGCAGGCCCTTGCCGCGCGGCTCCATGGCCAGCAGCCGCTCGCGCTGGTGCATGACCACGCGGCCGAGCGCGATCTTGCCGGCCTTCTCCATCGCCTCGCGGATCACGGTGAAGGCCTCCACCGCCACCTTGCCGTCGGGGACCAGATAGTAGGGGTCGTTCCAGTAGATGCGGTCGATGTCGGCGGCGTCGACGAAGCGGTCGATGTCGATGGTGCGGGTGCTCTCCAGCCGCACGTTGTCGATCTCTTCCGGCGTGACCACCACATAGCGGTCCTTCTCGATCTCGTAGCCCTTGACGATGTCAGCCCGGTCTATGGGGCCCAGGTCGGGGTCGGTCGGGATCATGCGGATGCGGTTGTGGGTCTGCTTGTGCAGCATGTTGAAACGCACGTCCCCGCCACTGGCGACGGCCGTGTACAGGGCCACCGGACAGGAAACGAGCGAGAGGCGCAGGTGGCCCTGCCAGGTGGGACGCGCGGCCATACGGAGACTCCTTTGCGAATGGCTTGAACGCATTACGGCCACTAGCGTTCGGTAGCTTGACCATAAAGAGCGCTTGCGCGGGATCGGCGCATGGGGTGGGAACACGGCCAGGGTTCGGAGTGGGGCATGCCCGACGCGGCATTGGGATTTCTCACGGGCGGGGGCGGCATGGGCGAGCGCATGCGCGCCCACTACTGGTCCGCAGGCCCCCTTGGCCCCGCGCAGGCCTGGCCGCAGTCGCTGAAGACGGCGGTGAGCATGATGCTGAACTCCCGCTACGCCATGTTCGTGGCCTGGGGTCCCGAGCTGAGCTTCCTCTACAACGACACATACGCCGTCATGATGTGCGACAAGCACCCCAGGGGACTGGGGCGGCCGTTTCGGGAGGTATGGCCGGAAATCTGGGGCGAACTGACCCCCCTGATCGAGTCGGCACTGGACGGCGAGGCGACCGGCTTCGAGGACATGCACCTGAAGATGGAGCGCCACGGCTATCTGGAGGACACCTGGTTCACCTTCTCCTACGGCCCCGTCGTCGACGAGAGCGGCCGGCCGGGTGGGATGTACTGCACCGCCAACGAGACCACCGCCAAGGTCAAGGCCGAGGCCCTGCGCCAGTCGGCCGAGGACGCCCTGTCGCTGCAGCTGAAGACCGAGGCGGCGCGCATGCAGGACCTGTTCGAGCGGGCTACCAGCTTCATCTGCCTGCTGCGCGGGCCCGGGCATCTGTTCGAGATGACCAACGCCTCCTACCGCCGGCTGATCGGCGGCCGCGACGTGATCGGCCTGACCTTGGCCGAGGGCCTGCCGGAGCTGGCCGGGCAGGGATTCATCGACCTACTGGATTCGGTTTTTTCCACCGGCCAGCCCTACGTCGGCACCGGCACGCCCGTCCTGCTGCAGACCGAGAGCGAGGGCGAACTGGAATCGCGCATCCTCGATTTCGTCTACCAGCCGGTGCGCGCGGCCAGCGGCGAGGTCACCGGCATCTTCGTCGAGGGCGTCGACGTCACCGAGCATGTCCGCGCCACCGAAAGCCTGCGCATCGCCCAGGAATCCGGCGGGGTCGGCACCTTCGAGTGCTTTCCGGAGACGGGCCGGGTGGAAGCCTCGGAGCAGTGGCGCCGGCTCTGGGGGTTCGCCAAGGACGAGGAGATCACCGCCGCCGAGATGCTGAGCCGGGTCATTCCGGAGGACCTCGTCTTCGCCGGCCCCAACCGGCTGAACGACCCCAACCCCCTGGCCTACGCCGAATACCGCATCCGCAGGCCGGACGGGGCCGTGCGCTGGCTGGCGCGCCAGGGCGAAGTTGTGGCGCCCACGCCGCACCGGCCGCCGCGCTACCTGGGCATGGCCTTCGATATCACCCACCGCAAGACCATCGAAGCCGAACTGATTCAGAGTCAAAGCCAGTTCAAGGCGTTGGTGGACACGGCGCCCCATCACGTCTGGACCGCCGGGCCGGACGGGGCGCTCGATTGGTTCAACCCCCGCGTCTACCACTATGCCGAAGCCGCCGAGGGCAGTCTGGACGGCGCCGCCTGGGGCGCCATCGTCCATCCGGACGACCTGCCGGACGCTGCCCGCACCTGGGCCGCCTGCGTCGAGGCCGGCTCGGTCTATCAGGTCGAGTTCCGGCTTCGGAACGCGGCCGGCGACTACCGCTGGTTCCTGGCCCGCGCCGCGCCGATCCTGGATGGCGACGGCAAGGTGACCCGCTGGATCGGCACCAATACCGACATCCACGATCAGAAGACCCTGGCCGCCGAGCTGGAAGCGCGCGTCGCCGAGCGCACCGCCGACCTGGTGCAGACCGAGGAAGCCCTGCGCCAGGCGCAGAAGATGGAGGCGGTCGGCCAGCTGACCGGCGGCATCGCCCACGACTTCAACAACCTGCTGCAGGGGATCACCGGCTCGCTCGACCTGATCCAGCGCCGCATCGCCCAGGGCCGTACCGCCGAGCTCAACCGCTTCATCGCCGGCGCCATGGGTTCGGCCAACCGCGCCGCCGCCCTTACCCACCGGCTGCTGGCCTTCTCGCGCCGCCAGCCGCTCGATCCGCGCGCCGTCGACGCCAACACCCTGGTCGCCTCGATGGAGGACCTGGTGCAGCGCACGGTGGGCGAGACCATCTCACTCAAGCTGCTGCTGGCGCGGGGCCTGTGGCCGACCCTGTGCGACCCCAACCAGCTTGAAAGCGCCCTGCTCAACCTGGTGATCAACGCCCGCGACGCCATGCCCGACGGCGGGACCCTGGTGGTCAGCACCAGCAACGTCGAGTTCGGCAAGGGCGGCGAGCCGCCGCGGCGCGACATGAAACCCGGCCAGTACGTCTGCCTGTCGGTGGCCGACACCGGCATCGGCATGTCGCCGGATGTGATCGAGCGGGCTTTTGATCCGTTCTTCACCACCAAGCCCACCGGCCAGGGCACGGGCCTGGGCCTTTCCATGATCTACGGCTTCGCTCGTCAGTCGGAAGGCTACGCCCTGATCGAGAGCGAGGTAGGGCGCGGCACGACGTTTTGTCTCTACCTGCCCCGCCACCACGGCGACGCGGAGGCGGACGACGCGGCGGGCGCGCGGGCGCCGGCGGCCGGCACGGATTCCGGCGAGGTGGTGCTGGTGGTCGAGGACGAGCCGGTGGTGCGCGCCCTGATCGTCGAGGTCCTGACCGAGCTGGGCTACCAGCCGCTCGAGGCCGCCGACGGGCCGTCGGGCCTGGGGATTTTGCAGTCCAGCCGCCGCATCGACCTGCTGATAACCGACGTCGGCCTGCCGGGTTTGAACGGCCGCCAGGTCGCCGACGCCGCCCGCGCCGTGCGGCCGAATTTGAAGGTGCTGTTCATGACCGGCTACGCCGAGAACGCCGCCGCCGCCTCCGGCTTCCTCGAGCCGGGCATGGCCCTGATCGCCAAGCCCTTCGCCATGGACGACCTGGCGATGCGCATCCGCGAGATGATGGAAGCCTAGGCTCTACCGCTCACCCCGGCGAATGCCGGGGCCCACACCATACGGCGCGGAAGATTCAGGACAGACGACAAGCTCGGTGATTTGTCATCTGGGTCCCGGCATTCGCCGGGATGAGTGGTTAGGAAACGACCCCGATCACGAGGTCCATCACGTTGGTCCCGGTCGGACCGGTGACGTGCAGGTCGCTTAAGCGCGCGAAGAAGCTGTTGGAATCGTTGTCGGCCAGGGCGGCGTCCAGGTCGAGCCCGGCCGCCACGGCCCGCTGGGCGGTCGAGCCGTCGGCGAAGGCGCCGGCCGCTTCCGTGGGGCCGTCGGTGCCATCGGTGCCGGCCGCTAGCAGGGCGGCGCCCGCCTCGGCCGCCAGCAGCTTCGCGGCGACCAGGGCGAATTCCTGATTGCGCCCGCCGCGGCCCTCGCCGGTCACCTTCAGGGTGGTTTCCCCCGCCGACAGCAACACCGTGGGCGGCCCGCCCGCGCGGCGGCGGGCGGCGGCGGCTCTCAAGGCCGCGACGAAGCCGGCGGCGGCGGCATGGGTGTCGCCATCCATGTGGGCGTCGACGACCTCAACCGCGAAACTCAGGGCCTTGGCCCGCGCGGCGGCGGCGTCCACCGCCGTGCCGCTGTCGGCCAGCATCAGCACCTTGGTCGGAGCGGCGGCCACGGCCGGCGGCGTCTGGCGCAGCCGCTCAAGGGCGGCAGCGGGAATCTGGTCGGCGATGCCGTAGCGCCGCAGGACAGCCAGGGCCTCGCCCGGCGCGGCGCCGTCGGGCAGGGTCGGGCCGGAGCCGATCATGGCCGGGTCGTTGCTGGGCACGTCGGACACCAGCAGGGTGACGCTCTGGGCCGGCGCGATGGCGCGGGCCAGCCCGCCGCCCTTCAGACGCGACAGCCGTTTGCGGACCGTGTTCATCTCCTCGATTGTCGCGCCCGAGCGCAACAGCAGGCCGGTTACCGCCGCCTCGTCCGCCAGGGTCAGGCCCTCAGCCGGCGCGGCCAGCAGTGCCGAGGCGCCGCCGGTCAACAGCACGAACACGCGGTCATCGGGGGAAAGCCCCTCGACCGATTCCAGCATGGCCTGAGCCCCCGCCTGGCCGGCGGCGTCGGGAATGGGGTGGCCGCCCTCCAGGCTCTGGATGCAGCGCAGCGGCATGCCATGGCCATGCTTGACCACGATCACCCCGCCGTCGATCCGATCCCCCAGCACCGCCTCCAGGCCCGCGGCCAGGGAAGCGGTCGCCTTGCCGGCGCCGACCACCAGCACCCGCCCGCCGCGCGGCAGGTCCCAGCGCAGGTGCGTGTCCCCGTGCGAATAGTCCCAAACCTCGCCGTCCAGCCGGGAGCGGGCCGCGATCAGGCGTTCGCCCTGCACCGCCTGCAGGGCGGCGGTGAAGACATCCGCCAACACCGCGCGGGGCGCCATGGCTTGGGGAGAGTTGGTCATCGGCGGTCCTGCGGTCGGAGCGAAAACGAGCTACACCTTGTCTGGCGGCCTGTCTCCCCGCGACATCACGCGCCACAGTCTGGCCGTGACCAGGATGCTAGATCGACACCTCATGCCCGTCCGCCCGCTCATCGCTGTTATCGCCGTCCTGGCCCTGGCGGGCGCCGCGCAGGCCCAGCCTTCCAGGAGTGCGGCCGCCAAGGCGCCCGCGCCTGACACGCCCGTCGTCGTCGCCGGGGTGGCGGTGATCGCCACCGACCCGCCGCAGGTGGTCGCGACCTTCCCGGCCAGCGACGCCGAGGTCGCGCCGGGCGTGCTGGTGCTGAAGATTGTGTTCGACCAGACCATGACGCCGGATTCCTGGAACTACGCCAAGACCGCCGCCGGCGACTATCCGTCGTGCCTGGGCACGCCGCGGCTGCTGGCCGACGGCAAGACCTTCGTGCTGCTGTGCACCGCCGCCGCGGGCAAGCGTTACGGCGTGGCGATCAACATGGTGGAGCCGGGCGACGAGGCCAAGGCTTTCGTCAACGCCGGCGACCGGCGCTCGCCGCCGTTTGAGCTGGCCTTCAGCACCCGGATCGGCGACCCGGTGCGCACTGTCAAGGACGCCATGAAGGCGGCGGGGTTGGGCGGTCTGGACATGCCGGTGGAAAGCATGGGCGCCTTCGTGCGGCCCGCCGCCCTGCCTTAAGCCGCGTGGCTTAGACGGCTGCGGAAACCGGACCAGAAGGCGCGGAAGTCGCGCGCGGCGGCCTCGTCGTCGATCATCACATCGGCGGCCGGGGCGTCATCCTTGAAGGTCGCGACGATGGCGGGAAGCACGCCGTCGGGACGGGTCTCGGCGAAGCTCTAGGCGGCGGTGCGCAGGCGTTCGATCTTGGCCGCGCTGCGCAGGGGCAGGGTGATTTGCATGGCGGGTCTCCATCGGCGCCCCCTGCTAGCCGCCTCTTGCGACAGGTCGCGGACGTTTGAGCGACCGGGCTGTGGCGGAATCGCCGTCCGCCGCGCCGGACTGCACCGGCGTGGGAAGAAATTTTCGCGAACCGCTACTGCAGCGCGTCCCATTTGGGGCGCGTGGCGCCCGGGATCGGGTCGCCGGTGATCTGGTAATGCACCAGTTCGGCGATGTTGGTGGCGTGGTCGCCGATGCGCTCCAGGTTCTTGGCGATGAACAGCAGATGCGTACTGGCGGTGATGGTGACCGGATCGCCCATCATGAAGGTCAGCAGTTCGCGGAACAAGGCGTCGTACTGCTGGTCGATCTCCTCGTCGCGGCGCCAGACCTGGGCCGCCAGTTCGATGTTCTTGTCGCGTGACGCTTCCATCACCTGGCCCAGCCGCGCCACGACCAGCTGACCCATACGCTCGACCGATCCCGTGGCCGGGCTGCGCAGCTTGGCGCCCGACATGACCAGGGCGCGTTTGGCGATGTTCTTGCCTAGGTCGCCGCAGCGCTCGAGGTTGCCGGCGATCTTCATGGCCGAGATGACGTCGCGCAGGTCGACGCTGACTGGCTGGCGCAGGGCGATCAGCTTCACCGCCGCCTGTTCGATCCCCGCCTCGGCCAGGTCGAGTTCGGCGTCGCCATCGATCACCCGTTCGCCCAGGGCCGTGTCGCCCGAGACCACCGCCTTAACGGCGTCACGCACCTGCGCCACCGCCAGTCGGCCCATGCGCGCCGTCTCGGCGCTCAGGAACGCCAGCTCCTCATCGTAGGCCTTGACGGTGTGTTCCGACATCGCCGGTCTCCTTCAGATAGGGCTCAGCCGAAGCGGCCCGAGATGTAGTCCTGCGTGCGCTTGGCGCGAGGTTTCAGGAACATTTCCGAGGTCGGGCAGAACTCGATCAGGCGCCCCAGGTACATGAAGCCGGTGTTGTCGGAGATGCGCGCCGCCTGGCCCATGTTGTGGGTGACGATGACGATGGTGAAGTCGCGCTTCAGTTCGCTGATCGTCTCCTCCAGTTTGGCGGTGGAGATCGGGTCGAGCGCCGAGGCGGGCTCGTCCAGCAGCAGCACTTCGGGTTCGACCGCGATGCCGCGCGCCACGCAGAGGCGCTGCTGCTGACCGCCGGAGAGGCCCAAGCCGGACGTCTGCAGCTTGTCCTTCACCTCGTCCCACAGGGCGGCGCGGCGAAGCGCCGTCTCGACCACCTGATCCATCTCCGCCCTGGACTTAGCGTGATAGAGGCGCACGCCGAAGGCGACGTTCTCGTAGATCGACATCGGGAAGGGGGTGGGCTTCTGGAACACCATCCCGACCTTGGAGCGCAGGCCGGCGATGTCCTTCTCGGCCAGGATGTTCTTGCCGTCGAGCAGGATTTCCCCCGTTGCCTTCTGGCCCGGATGGAGATCGTACATGCGGTTGAAGGTGCGCAGCAGGGTGGACTTGCCGCAGCCGGACGGGCCGATCAGGGCGGTGACGCTGTTGCGCGGGATCGCCACGTCGAGGTCGAAGATCGTCTGGTTCTTGCCGTAGAAAAAGCTCAAGGCGCGCGTGCGCAGCTTGACCGTTTCCGGCGGCGGCTCGGTGATGAAGGCGTCGGCCTGCGCCTGCAGGGCCTCGGGGGATGCGATGTCGGGCAGGGTCATTGACGGTGCGATCCGCGCGCCGCGATGACGCGGCCGATGATGTTGGCGGCCAGGACGGCCAGAGCGATCAGCAGGGCGCCGGCCCAGGCCAGGCGGCGCCAGTCGTCGTAGGCACTGAGCGCGTACTGGAAGATCACCGCCGGCAGGCTGGCGATCGGTTGGCTCATGTCGAGGCTGAAGAACTGGTTGTTGAGGGCGGTGAACAGCAGGGGCGCGGTCTCGCCGCTGATGCGGGCGAATCCGAGCAGGGCGCCGGTGAGCAGGCCGCCGCCGGCACCGCGCCAAATGATCTTGCGGATGGTGATCCAGCGCGGCGAGCCCAGGCCCATGCCGGCCTCGCGCAGCTCCTTCGGCTGCAGGCGCAGGATGTCCTCGGTCGTGCGCGTCACCACCGGCGCGGCCAGCAACGCCAGCGCCGCGGCGCCGGCCCAGCCGGAGAAGCCGTGCAGAGGCCGCACCATGATCTCGTAGATGAACAGCCCGACCAGGATCGACGGCGCGGCCAGCAGCACGTCGTTGAGGAAGCGGATCAGATGGCCGTAAGCGCTGTCGCCGCCGTACTCGGCCAGGTAGGTGCCGGCCAAGAGCCCGACCACCACGGCGATGACCATGGCCGCGGCGCACATCATCAGCGAACCCATGATGGCGTTGCTCAGACCGCCCTCGGAACCGGGCGCCGGAGTCGACTTGGTGAAGATGTTCAGGTCCAGCCCGCCCAGCCCCTGGCGCAGCAGGGAATACATGATCAGGCCTAGCGCGGTGAGCGCCAGGGCGGTGGCGATGAAACAGGCGCCGACGAAGAGGGCGTTGGCGGCGGTGCGGCGGAAGCGTCGGCCCATGCTGTGCTCCCTAGTACTTGCGCGCCCGCGCCAGCAGCAGACGGGCGATGGCGAGGACAGTGAAGGTGATGATGAACAGCACCAGGCCCAGGGCGGTCAGGGCGGCGGTGTGCATCTCGCCGGTGGCCTCGGTGAATTCGTTGGCGATGGTCGAGGCCAGGGTCGAGCCGCTGTCGAACAGGGACGTCGGCAGGCCGTGCGCGTTGCCGATGATGAAGGTCACCGCCATGGTCTCGCCGAGCGCGCGGCCCAGCCCCAGCATGATGACGCCGACCGCGCCGCTGCGCACATAGGGGATGGTGACCGAGCCGACCACCTCCAGCGGGGTGCAGCCGATGCCGTAGGCGCTCTCGCGCACCTGCGGCGGCACGGTGAGGAACAGCTCGCGGAACACCGCCGCCATGTAGGGCAGGATCATGATCGCCAGGATCAGGGAGGCGGTGAAGATGTTGGCGCCGTTGGGCACGCCGTTGAAGATCGTCTCCCAGATCGAGCCGGGCGGGATGACGTAGAGCATCGGGATCTGCACATGCTCGGCGAACCAGGGCGCCAGCACGAACAGGCCCCACATGCCGTAGACGATGGAGGGGATGCCGGCGAGCAGCTCGACGGCGATGGCGATGGGCCGCGCCAGCATGCCGGGGCAGAACTCGACCAGGAAGATCGCCACACCGGCGGCGATGGGTAGGGCCAGGGCCAAGGCCAGGGCCGAGGTGATCAGGGTGCCGGCGATCGGCCCGGCGGCGCCGTAGACCTCGGTCACCGGATTCCAGGTGGTGTCGAAGAAGAAGCCGATGCCGAACTTGGCGAAGGCGGGCCAGCCGCCGATCAGCAGGGATGCCACCACCCCGGTCAGGGCCGCCAGCAGAAGCGTGGCCGCCGAAACGCAGGCGTAGCGGAAGATCGGGTCGAAGGCCGCGCCGCGCGATTGCTTGGTCACTGTCTCGGTTCCGGTGGATGGGCCGCCTAGCCGGCGGTGTAGAGGGCCTTGCCGGCGGCCTTGATCTGGCTCGCCCACTGGCGGCGGACCAGGGTCTTCACCGCCGCCGGCATGGGCACGTAGTCGAGGGCGGCTGCCGAGGCGTCGCCGCTTTTGTAGGCCCAGTCGAAGAACTTCAGCACCTGCTGGCCGGTGATGGCGTTGGCCTGGGTCTTGTGCACCAGGATGAAGGTGGCGGCGGTGATCGGCCAGGTGTTCGCCCCCGGCTGATCGAGCAGCAGCATGTAGTTGCCCGGCGCCTTGGCCCAGTCGGCGCTGGCGGCGGCGGCGGCGAAATTGGCCGCCACCGGCTGCGGGTACTGGCCGGCCTTGTTCTGCACCAGGACGTAGGTGGCCCTGTTCTGTTTGGCGTAGGCGTATTCGACGTAGCCGATCGAGCCGATGGTCTGTTTGACGAAGGCGGAGACGCCGTCGTTGCCCTTGCCGCCAAGGCCCACCGGCCACTGCACGGCGTCGTTGGCGCCGACCTGCTTGGCCCAGGCCGGGCTCTTCATCGACAGGTATGAGGTCCACTGGAACGAGGTGCCTGAACCGTCGGAGCGGTGCACCACGGTGATCGGCAGGTTGGGGAAGCGCACCCCCGGGTTGAGGGCGGCGATGCGCGGATCGCTCCAGCGCTTGACGCCGCCGAGGTAGATGTCGGCCAGCAGGGCGCCGGTCAGCTTGATCTGGCCCGGCTTCATGCCCGGCAGGTTCACGATCGGCGTCACCCCGCCCATGACCATGGGGAACTGGTACAGGCCGGACTTGTTGAGCTCATCGACCTTCAGCGGCTTGTCGGTGGCGCCGAAGGCCACGGTCTTGGCCTGGATCTGCTTGATGCCGCCGCCCGAGCCGATGGCCTGGTAGTTCAGGCCCGTGCCGGTCTGGGCCCGATAGGTTTCCGCCCACTTGGCGTAGACCGGAGCCGGGAAGGTCGCGCCGGCGCCGGAGATGTCGGCCGCGCTCGCGGCCGAGCCGATCACGAGGGCGGCGCCGAGGGCGGCGGCGAGGGTCTTGAGCATCATATTCTCCACGAGGGACGGGTTCCGCCCCTCAGGGCCGGAGCCGTAGGGGGGATATACAACAGCTATGTGACACTCATCTGACAGTTTGGCCGGCGGAGGCCCGGTCATCCACAGGCATTCCGTGCGCCAGCGCCAAGCCTGTACCGCCCTGGCGAGCATGTTTTTCGGCCGCCTGGCCGGGCCGGCGGGAGACTACGCGCCCCGACAGGCGTCACGCTCAGCGCTTCAGGGCGCCAGCTCGCGAAGAGGCATATCATACCGTCGACTTGACCACGCGGCCAACGACGAGGGCGGCCTGTGGGGGCAGTGGCGCTTCTAACCGCCGGCCCCGGCTGGGGGCGCCGGGAACGGCCGCTCGACCACGAAGGTGATGGCCGCATCCGTCGCCGCGATCACCTTGATCACCGCCCCGCCGGCCGACACCCGGTCCCCCGCGGCCAGGTCATGCGTCAGCGTGGTTTCCCTGGCCGGCCGGCCGCCCGACAGCTCGCGGTGGATCAGGGAGAGCGTGTTCCCGGAGACTCCGCCATAGACCAGCTCCTGGCCGGCGCCGACCGGGCCGCCGTCGGCGCAGACGGTGTGGCCGATCACGGCGTCGCTGACGATGATGTCCTCGGCGGAATTGCCCCAATAGAGGTGCGAGATCAGCTTGGTCCTGTCGTCGACGGGGACCAGGAAATAAATCCCGATCGGCTCGGGGCCCGCCTTGCCGCCATAGTCCACGCGCGCGCCGGGATGGATGTAGACCTCCTGCACCTCGTTCTTGAACGTGACCAGCGGTCCGGCCGGCACGATCACCTGGTAGCGGTTGCGGCCCTTGCCGGCGGAAAAGGTGAAGGGGCCGCTGATCGAGGACACCAGGTCGGTCATGGTCCAGCGACCGCGCCACATCATCACGGCCCCGGGGGCGGCCCGGGACCATTCGCCGACCATGGGCGCGGAATGCTCCATCGGGCCGAGGCTGACCGGGATCGTCAGGTCGGGGCCCGGAAGCTTGAGGTCCTTGCACTGTTGCGGAAGCGCCGGGGCGGATGCCGTCTGCGCCAGGGCGCCGGTGGCGAAACAACAGAACGCGAGGATCAGCAGCGTCCGCCGTAGATCGGGATTCTTCAAATAATCCATCGCACTGAAGTCTGGTCCTTTCGCCCTCCCCAAGGCTAGACCCGGAATCGTATACGAACTTCGCCGCGGCTATCTACCTCGGCCGACACGATTTTCCCGTTAAGGATTTCGTCACACGCCGGCGGCTTTTCCACCCGGCTGTAATGAAACTGTCATCTTACCCTCACAGAACGGTCTTTTCCGCCCGGTATGCGACCCCCAGCCCGTCGGAGACACGGCGGTCGCTGCTAAGGGGATATCCAAATGACCACCATTCGCCATAGGGCGGACATCCGCGCGCGCCTGCTGTTGGGCAGCGCGCTGATCGCGCTCACCGCTTCGCCCGCCTTCGCCCAGACCGAGACGCGCCCGGCCTCCAACGGCATTTCGGAAGTCATCGTCACCGCGACGAAGAGCGCCACCAACCTGCAGCGGACCCCGATCGCGATCTCGGTCATCGCCGCGGCCGACATGGAATCGCGCCACGTCGAAAGCCTGCTGAACCTCGCCGACGGCGCCCTGCCCTCCCTGCGCGTCGCCACCTTCGAAGCCCGCCAGTCGGCCCTGACCGTCGGCATCCGCGGCATCGTGCCGTTCGACGCTAACCAGACCGCCCGCGACCAGGGCGTCGGCGTCTATATCGACGGCGTGTACCTGGGCCGTCAGCAAGGCCTCAACGCGGCCCTGTTCGACGTGCAGCGCATCGAAGTGCTGCGCGGCCCGCAAGGCACGCTGTTTGGGCGCAACACCGAAGGCGGCGCGCTCAGCATCGTCACCAAGCAGCCGACCGGCCAAATGGGCGGCCGCCTCACCGTCGGCGCCGGCAACTACGGTTCCTACGGCGCCGAAGTGCACCATGACTTCCCTGAGTTCGCCAACATCGCGGTCAAGGTCGACGCCCTGGTCCAGCACCAGGACGCCTTCGTGAAGAACCCGAAGGATGGCGAGGCCGGCTGGGGTCAGTACCACCGCCGCGGCGGCCGGATCACCGCCCTGTGGACTCCGACCGACGACTTCAACGCCGAGTTCTCCTTCGACATCGCCAAGGATGAGAACACCCCGTTCTACAGCCAGCTGCTGAGCTTCAACCCCTACGGCAAGCGCGTCCGCACCCTGGCGGAGGTCACCGCCACCGCCACGGCCCCAGCCGGCACGATCAATCCGCTGCCGGCCCTGATCAAGGTCCACAGCTCGCGTCAGAACGTCTCCGACGTCGGCGCCGTGCAGCAGCCGAGCGTCGACGACACCGGCGGCGCCGCCGCCACCCTGAAGTGGAACGTCAACGACAATCTGGAGCTGCGTTCGATCACGGCCGCCCGCGCGGTCGGCACCAACCAGTGGGACAACTCCGGCATCGCCAGCCGCAGCATCTTCGCCCCGAACGCCACCTTCGGCCGTTACAGCCTGTCCGACCTCTATCAACGTCAGTTCAGCCAGGAGTTCCAGGCGGTCGGCAAGTTCAGCGACCAGCTGACCTACGTCGCCGGCATCTACTACTTCAAGGAACACGCCAAGGAATCGGCCGCGACCCCGCTCACCAACCAGTGGAACGCCGACGGCACCGCCTACACCATCCGCAGCTCGGCCGGCACCTCCAAGGCCGCCGCCGGCACGGCGGGCTGGGAATATTCGAGCCGGTTCCTGACCCGCGCCAGCCAGGCCGACACCACCAGCATGGCGATCTACGGCCAGGCCACCTACACCCCGGCGTGGATGGAAGCCCTGCACCTGACCGTCGGCGGACGTATGACCGACGACAAGCGCGACGGCACGCTCTACGTCGTCAACAGCCGGGCGACGAACTTCAAGTTTGACTACGATGACAGCCGTTTCGACCCGCTGGTCAACCTGTCCTACGACGCGGCCGACGGCATCAACCTCTATGCCAAGTATTCGACCGGCTTCCGCGCCGGCGGCGCCAACGCCCGTTCGGCGACCTTTACCGCCTTCAAGCCCGAAGAAGTGAAAGCCTATGAACTGGGCGCGAAGATGGACCTGCTGGACCGTCGCCTTCGCGTGAACCTGGCAGCCTACGCCATGGATCGCGCCGACACCCAGATCGACTTCGACAACGTCGATACCACGATCGGCAGCCCCACCATCGGCGCGCACACCGAGGAAACCCGCAACGCGCCGGGCAAGTCGAAAATCCGCGGCTTCGAAGCTGAACTGACCTTCAAGCCGATCGACGCCATGACCGTGGGCCTCAACTACGCCTACACGGACGTGAAGGTCCCGGCCGCGCCGTTCCCCTTCACCGGCAACGTCGACGTTCCGGTCGGCACGCCGTTCCCGGTCAACGTGGTCTACACCCCGCCGAACGCGGCCTCGGCCTATGTCGACTATGAAATGCCGGTCGGCGCCCTGACCTTCCGCAGCCACATCGACGCCAACTACGCCGACGCCCAGTATTCGTTCCAGACCGAGTTCGCAGATGTGTCGCCGACCGGGAAGCTGGTCCGCAACGTCCAGCAAAAGGGCGACAAGAGCTTCATCGTCAACGGCTATGTCGCCCTGGCTGACATCGGCAACGCCGGTGATGGCGCCACGGCGACCCTCTCGTTCTGGGCCCGCAACCTGCTGGACGAGACCTACGTCTACCGCGTCTCGGTCGCCAACCGCGGCACGATCGGCGACTACGGCAACCTCAACCCGCCGCGCACCTTCGGCGTCGAGCTGAAGGTCCAGTACTAAACCCTACACCCTACGGAAGATGGGGGCGACGCCGCGAGGCGCCGCCCCTTTTTCTTGCGCCCTAGTCTTTCGATCAGCCCTCGGAAGGCTGAGCTCTCCCTGGGGACCCACCGTCCATCCGCAAAGAAAAAAGGGCCGCCCGGAGGGGCGACCCTTTTCTTTCGTTGCGACAATCACTTGTCGCCGCTGCGAAGGCCTAGCCCTTGGCGGGCTTGGCCTTCGCAGCGGCCTTGGCGCGGGGCTTGCGCGGCTCCCGGGTCGACTGTTCGACGATCGGCTTGTCCGCGGCTTCCAGCGCCTCCACGAAGGCCGGGCCGCGCTTGAGTTCGCGGTTCAGCACCGTCCGGTCCAGTTTCTTTTCCCAGGCGGCGACCACCAGGGTGGCGACGCCGTTGCCGGTCAGGTTCACCATGGCGCGGCACTGGCTCATGAAGCGGTCGATGCCCACCAGCACCGCCAGGGCGGCGACCGGAACGTCCGGCACCACCGCCAGGGTGGCGGCCAGCACGATGAAGCCCGCGCCGGCGACGCCGGTGGCGCCCTTGGAGGTCAGCATGGCCACGATCAGCAGGGTGGCGATCTGGGTGGCCGAAAGGTGGGTGTTGGTTGCCTGGGCCAGGAACAGGGTGGCCAGGGTCATGTAGATGTTGGTGCCGTCCAGATTGAAGCTGTAGCCGGCCGGAATCACCAGGCCGACGACGGGCTTGTCGGCGCCCAGACGCTCCATCTTCAGCATCATCTGCGGTAGCACCGTCTCCGAGGAGCAAGTGCCCAGCACGATCAGCAGTTCTTCGCGGATGTAGGCGAGGAATTTGAGGATCGAGAAACCCGACAGCCAGGCCACCGCGCCCAGCACCACCAGGACGAAGACGATGGAGGTGATGTAGAACACGCCGATCAGGGCGGCCAGCTTGACCAGCGAGACGAGGCCGAACTTGCCGAGGGTGAAGCCCATCGCGCCGAATGCCGCCAGGGGCGCGACCTTGACGATGATGTTGATCATGCCGAAGAAGATCTTCGAGACGTCCTCCAGCGCGTGGCCGATCCTCTCGCCGAGCGGGCCGAGGCGGACCGCGACGACGCCGACGAAGACCGCGATCACCAGGGTCTGCAGGATGTCGCCGTCGGCCAGGGCGCCGAAGAAGCTCGTCGGCACGAGGTGCATGATGTAGTCGATCGGCTTCATCTCGGCCGCCTTGCCCACATACTGGGCGGCGATGGCCGGATCGAGGGTCGCCGGGTCGATGTTGAAGCCCGTGCCGGGGTGGAACAGGAACGCGGCGCCGATGCCGATGAAGAGGGCGAAGGTCGAGACGACCTCGAAATAGATCAGGGCCTTGAGCCCCACCGACCCGAGCGCCTTGAGGTTGCTCATGTGCGCGATGCCCGCCGCGACGGTGCAGAACACCACGGGGGCGATCACCATCTTGACGAGGTTGATGAAGATGTCGCCGAGCGGCTTCAGGGCCACGCCGACATCGGGCCAGAGCACGCCGACGATAGAGCCCAGGATGATCCCGATGATCACCTGCATATAAAGTGGTTTTACGAAACGCAGCATCGCCCCCTCCGAACCCCAAGCCGCGCCGCTTTCAGGCGCTTATAACCGCTATAGAGCACGCCTCCGTCAAAGCGAAGGCGCATTTCGCCCGCCATTGCTGGGTCTTCCAGAGAAACGTTTCTCTATAACACACGCGCCCTAGGGCGGTGGCCAGTGGAACACCTCCGCCTGGCCTTCAAGGCCGTAGAACTGTGCCGAAAGTTCCGGCAGGGCCCGCTCGGCGATGGATTGCGGCGTCCAGCCGTTCTCGTCGATCACGCTGCCCAGCGGCCGCGGCTGGCTCATCAGGATGATCTCGTTGCCGCGGGCGACGAAGACCTGGCCGGTGACATCCTTCGTGGCCGGAGCCGCCAGGGCCACGGCCAGCTGCGCCACCTGGTCGGGCCGCATGCGCGCCTTCATCTGCTCGACCCACTGGGCGTTGGCCTTGTCGGCCTGGTCGATGGGGATGGTGTCGATCATCCGCGTCCAGGCGAAGGGCGAGACCACATTGCTGCGCACGCCCTTGGCCTTGCCCTCCATGGCCAGGATGCGGGAGAGGCCCGCGACGCCCATCTTGGCCGCGCCATAGTTGGTCTGGCCGATCTGGCCGACCAGGCCGCTGGTCGAGCTGAAGAACACGAACGCCCCCTCGCCCTGGTCGCGGAAATAAGGCGTGGCGGCGCGGGCCAGGTTGAAGGCGCCGCCCAGGTGCACCCCGACCACCGCGTCCCAGTTCTCCGGGTCCATCTTGTGCAGCATGCCGTCGCGCAGGAAGCCGGCCGGGTTGATCACCGCGTGCAGTCCGCCGAATTCACCTATGGCCTGGGCCACCATCGCTGAGGCGGCGTCGCGGTCGGCGACGCTGTCGGTGTTGGCCACCGCCTTACCTTGCGTGGCCTTGATCTCAGCCACGGTCTGCTCGGCGGGGCCGGCGCTGGCGCCCTGGCCGGAAACGGCGACGCCCAGGTCGTTGACCACGACGCTCGCCCCCTGCGCCGCCGCCAACAGCGCGCAGGCCTTGCCGATGCCGCCGCCCGCGCCGGTGACCAGCACCACCTTGCCTTCGAGAACCCGAGTCATGTCCGCTCCCAACTAAGGGGGCGCATGAGGCAAATCCGGGCGGCCGCCGTCAATCCCCGGCGTCGAGCCGCATCAGCAGGTCCGCCGCCACGGAGACGGCGATCACCTCCGGGTCCTTGCTGCGCATCAGCTGCGGCGCCCCGATCGGGCAGGTCAGGCGCGAATCATCGAAGCCTTCCTGGCGCAGGCGGCTGACGAACCGGGCCCGCTTGGTCAGGGAGCCGATCAGGCCCAGGTAGGCGAAGCCGCCGCCGGCGATCGCGGCGCGGGTCAGGGCGTAGTCGAGGGCGTGGTCGTGGGTCAGCACCAGCAGGTGCGCATCCGGCGGCGGGTTGGCGGCGAGGATTTCCATCTCTTGCGGGCTTCGCAGCGTCGCCCCGGTCAGGTCCGCCGCCTCGGGGCGGCTGTCGTACCAGTGCAGGCGCACGGCCAGGGGTTTCAACGCCCGGGCGATGGCGGCGCCGACATGGCCGGCCCCGAACAGCAGCACGTCGGCGCGGGCCGGCCGCACATGCTCGACCAGCAGGTCACCCGGCGCGGGGCGGGCGCCGCGCGCGGACGCGGGGGCACCGCCGAGGCTCACCCCGGACGCGTCGGGCGCGTCGGCGGCGGCGCTGACCGTCTTCGTCAGCTTGGCGTCCTCGAACCGTGTGCCGATGTCGAAGGCGCGTCGGGCGTCGAGCCGGTCAAGCGCTTCACCCAGCCAGGCGGAGTCTTCCACCCCCTCGATCAGCAGCCGCACCCGCCCGCCGCAGCACTGCTGCAGCAGGGGCCCAAGCGGATAGTCCTGGATAGCGAAGCGCGCGCCGGCGGCCAGCATGGCCCGCGCCTGGCCTGCGGCGAGGAATTCCAGGTTGCCGCCGCCGATGGTGCCGGCCTGGCCCTCGCCCCACACCGCCATCTTCACCCCCGCCTCGCGCGGGGCCGAGCCTTCGGTGGCCAGCACGGTGACCAGGGCGGCGGCATCGCCGGCCTGTGTCCGCGCCAGCGCGCCCTTCGCCCATTCTAGAGAAAGAGGGGCGCGCGCCAACTCAGCCACGGGCCCGCGCCTTCAAATCCTCGACCGCCATCAGGATGCGCTCCGGCGTCGCTGGGGCGTCGAGGCGCGGCGCAAGCTTTCCATCCGCCACGGCGGCGACCGCCTGGCCGATGGCACAGAAGGCGGAGATGGCCAGCATCAGCGGCGGCTCGCCCACCGCCTTGGAGCGGTGCACCGTTTCCTCGACGTTGCGGCCGCCCTTCCACAGTTCGACGTTCATGACGGCGGGCCGGTCGCCGCAGGTGGGAATCTTGTAGGTCGAGGGCGCGTGGGTCTGCAGGCGGCCGTCGCTGCTGAACACCAGTTCCTCCGTGGTCAGCCAGCCCAGGCCCTGGATGTAGCCGCCTTCCACCTGGCCCAGATCGATGGCCGGGTTCAGCGATTGGCCGGCGTCGTGCAGGATGTCTGCGCGCAGCACCTTCATCTCGCCGGTCAGGGTGTCGACGATCACCTCGGTCGCCGCCGCGCCGTAGGCGAAGTAGTAGAACGGTCGGCCCGTGTGCGTGGCGCGATCATAGTGAATCTTCGGCGTGGCGTAGTAGCCGGTGGCGGACAGGGAGACTCGGCCGATATGGGCCGCGCGGCAGAAGTCGCCGAACGCGATCAGGTCTTTTCCCGCGCGCACGCCTTGAGGCGTGAACGCCACGTCGCTCTCCGCGCAGTTCCATTTCTTTGCCGCGAACGCCACGAGCCGCGCCTTGATGGTCTCCGCCGCGTTCAGCGCCGCCATGCCGTTGAGGTCGGCGCCCGACGACGCCGCCGTGGCAGAGGTGTTTGGGACCTTGTCGGTGACGGTCGATGTCACCTTCACGCACGCGAGGTCGACCTGGAAAGCGTTGGCGACGATCTGCGCCACCTTGACCATCAACCCCTGGCCCATTTCCGTGCCGCCGTGATTGATCAGGATCGAACCATCGGCATAGAGGTGCAGCAGGGCGCCGGCCTGGTTGAGATGGGTGGTGGTGAAGGAGATGCCGAACTTCACGGGCGTGAGCGCCAGGCCGCGCTTCAGGTAAGGGCTTCCGGCGTTGAAGGCGTCGATTTCAGCCCGCCGCGCGCGGTAGCCGCACGCGGCTTCCAGCTCATCGATCAGCTGCGGCGCGACATTGTCCTCGACCGTCTGGTGGTAGGGCGTCATGTCGCGCCCCGGCCCGCCGTAGAGATTGCGGATCCGCACGTCGAGCGGGTCAAGCCCGGTGGCGAAGGCGACCTCGTCCAACGCCCGCTCGATGGCGATCATGCCCTGCGGCCCGCCAAACCCGCGGAACGCGGTGTTGGAGACGGTGTGGGTGCGGAAACGGTCGGAAGTGATCTTCACCGTCGGCAGGAAGTAGCAGTTGTCGACGTGGAACATGGCGCGGTCGTTGATCGCGAACGACAGATCTACCGTGCAGCCGCAGCGCGACGCCAGGTCCATGCTCACGGCGGTCAGAGTCCCGTCGCCCTCGAAGCCGACGTCGAATTCCGCTTCGAAATCATGCCGCTTGCCGGTCATGACCATGTCCTCGTCGCGGTCGGGCCTGCACTTGGCGGGACGCCCGGTCTTCGCCGCCACCAGGGCCACGGCGGCGGCGAACAGGGCCGGCTGGGTTTCCTTGCCGCCGAAGCCGCCGCCCATGCGGCGCACCTCGATCGTCACGGCGCTGTGCGGCAGGTGCAGAACATGCGCGACCAGATGCTGCACCTCGCTGGGGTGCTGGGTCGACGACCATATGTGCATGTCGCCTTCGCGCGGCGTGGCCATGGCCACCTGGCCTTCGAGATAGAAATGGTCCTGGCCGCCGATGGCGAAACCGGCCCTCAACCGGTTCGGCGCGTGCGCCAACCCGGCCTCCGCCTCGCCGCGCCGCATAACCTGGGTCGCCTCCAGGGTCAGCCCCATCGCGCGCGCCTGGGCGATGGTGACTGCGTGCGGCAGGATTTCGTATTCGACCGCCGCCTTGGCCGCGGCGGCACGCGCCTGTGCGGCGGTCTCGGCGGCGACGGCGAACAGGCTCTGGCCGACGTAGGTGACCACTCCGTCGGCGAACAGCTTGTCCTCCTTGATCACCGGGCTGACGTCGTTGTCGCCGGGAATGTCGGCGGCGGTCAACACACAGACGACGCCGGGCGAGGCGCGCACGGCGGTCAGGTCCATGCGGACGATCCTCGCATGCGCCTTCTTGCTCATCGCCAGGTGGACGTGGAGCAGGCCCGGCGGTTCGGGCAGGTCGTCGATATAGATCGCGGCGCCGGAGACATGCCGCGCGGCGCTGTCATGCGGGGCGTCGGTATGCACGCCGCGCAGGATGGGCTCGCTGGAGTCAGCCATGTTCGAGCACGCGGGTTTCCACCGCGCCCGCCTGGCTCTCGATGAAGGCCTTGCGCAGCAGATTCTGCGCCGCGAGCATGCGGTAGGCCGCCGAGGCGCGCATGTCGCTCAAGGGGGTGAAGTCTCGCGCCAGCGCGGCAGCGGCGATCTCCACGGTCTCCGCAGTCCACGGCTTGCCGATCAGCACGGCCTCGCAGGCCGGCGCGCGTTTGGGTGTCGCCGCCATGCCGCCAAAGGCGATGCGCGCCGAGCGCACCGTCCCGCCGACGATCTCCAGCGCGAAGGCGGCGCACAGGGCGGAGATGTCCTGATCGAACCGTTTGGAAATCTTGTAGACCTTGAACAGCACGCCGGGTTTCGGCGGCGGCGCGATCACAGCCTCGACGATCTCGTCGGCGGCGCGGTCCTGTTTGCCGTAGGCGAGGAAGAAATCCTCCAGCGGCATGGTCCGTTGCGTATCGCCCCGGCGCAGCACCAGGCTCGCCCCGGCCGCGATCAGGGCCGGCGGCATGTCGCCGATCGGCGAGCCGTTGGCGATGTTTGCGCCGATGGCCCCGGCGTTGCGCACCTGCACCGAGCCAAGCCGCCGCATCATGGCGCCCAGGTCCGGATACATCTGCGACAGCGCGTTGAGCGCCGCCGCATAGGTCACCGCCGCGCCGATACGAAGACCGCCGTCCGCCTCGCGCGTCATGGTCTTCAGCTCCGCCACTTCCGACAGGCTGATCACCGTCTCCAGCGCGCGCCGCTGCTTGGTCACCCAAAGCCCGACGTCGGTGGCGCCGCAGACGAAGGTAGGGTTCGGATAGGCAGCCGTCGCCTGCGCCAGTTCGTCCAGGTTGCGCGGGGTGATCCAGCGGCGCGTCATACCGGCCAGGGCGTCTTCGTATTCAAGGCTGAGCATGCCTGGCGCCAGCGCCTTCAGGCCCTCGGCCACATCGGGCGCCGTTTCAGACGGCGTCGCCTCCGCCGCGGCGATGATCGGGCCGTAGCCGGTGCAGCGGCACAGGTTCCCCGCCAGCACCTCCGCCACTGGCGCATCCGTTCCGCTCGCCCCCACCGCGCGGCCATACAGCGACATGATGATGCCCGGCGTGCAGAAGCCGCACTGCGAGCCGTGATGGTCGACCATGGCCTGCTGCACCGGATGCAGAGTGTCGGCGGTCCCGAGGCTCTCCACCGTCATCACCGCCTTGCCGCGCAGCATGGGCGCGAACTGGATACAGGCGTTGACCGCGCGCCAGCGCACGCCGCTCTCGTCATCGGCGAGATCGCCGACCAGCACCGTGCAGGCGCCGCAGTCGCCCTCGGCGCAGCCTTCCTTGGTCCCGGTGCGGCGCAGGTCATTGCGCAACACTTCCAGCACCGTGCGCGTCGGATCGATCCCGCGCAGGTCTCGCGCCTCGCCGTCAAGCAGGAAGCGCACCACGTCAGTCATGGGCGGCGCCATTGGGCGGATGCTCGGCCAGCCAATGCCGCGCGATATCGATGCGCCGCGCGAACCACACGCCGCTGTGGCCCTGGGCGTAGTCGATGAAGCGCTTCAACGCCGCCATCCGCGCCGGACGGCCGACGATGCGGCAGTGCAGGCCGATCGACATCATCTTCGGCGCCGTGGAGCCCTCGGCGTACAACACGTCGAAGGCGTCCTTCAGATAGCTGTAGAACTGGTCGCCGCTGTTGAAGCCCTGCGGCGCGTTGAACTTCATGTCGTTGGCTTCCAGCGTGTAGGGCACGATCAGCTGGTGCTTGCCGTGGCGCGTGTCGTAGTAGGGCAGGTCATCGGCGTAGGAATCGGCGTCGTAGAGAAAGCCGCCCTCCTCCACCACCAGCCGCGCGGTGTTGGGGCTGGTGCGGCCCTGGTACCAGCCCAGCGGCCGCGCGCCGGTCAGGCGGGTGTGGATCTCGATGGCCTTGGCCATGTGCTCGCGCTCGACGCTCTCGGGAAGGTGCTGGTAGTTGATCCAGCGGTAGCCATGGCTGGCGATCTCCCAACCCGCGCTCATCATCGCCTCGACGGCGGCGGGGTTGCGCTCCATTGCCATGGCCACCCCGAACACGGTCACCCGCACCCCGGCGGCGGTGAACAACCGGTGCAGCCGCCAAAACCCGGCGCGCGAGCCGTATTCGTACAGGCTCTCCACCTGTGGCGAACGCATATCCTCGATCGACGGCCCGCCGACGATGTCGGACAGGAAGGCCTCGGACCCGGCGTCGCCGTGCAGCACGCTGCTTTCGGCGCCTTCCTCATAGTTGAGCACGATCTGCACGGCGATCCGCGCCCCGCCGGGCCAACGCACCGCCGGCGGATGGGCGCCGTAGCCAATCAGGTCGCGGGGATAGTCGCCAGTCGTCAAGCTTCAGTGTCCTTGCAGCGGGGGGCCGATCATGGCGCGAAAACCAGCCTTGCACAGCCGAAGCCTAATCCAGCTTGAGGAATTTACGAAAACTGCCGCCGGAGCGCCCTTGCGCCCGCCTTCATTGCCTGCTGCATTCCCCGGCGCACGGGCCGCAACCCCAAGAGCCCCAAAGAGCCCCGAGGAAAAACCCATGACCAAGATCGTCCCCCTCGCCGCCGGCCTGGCCGCGGCCCTGATCGCCGGCGCCGCCCTGGCCCAGGCTCCCGCCGCCCCGCCAGTCCCCGCCGCGCGCGGTCCCGGCCTGGCGCTCAGCATGGAGGCCGCCCAGGCGGCCATCGCCGCCTGCAAGGCCAAGGGCTTCAATGTGGGGGTCAGCGTCATCGACAGCGGCGGGGTGATCCGCGCTCTGCTGGCTGGAGACGAAGCCCGGCCCCGCGCCGTGTCGTCCTCGACCGAAAAGGCGACCATGGCGCTCAAGACCGGCCAGGTCACCTCCGTCGCCTGGGCCCGCACCCAGAAGGAGCCGGCCTATGCCGCGGAGGTCGCCGCCGACAAGACGCTGAACGCCCGCCCGGGCGGCGTGCCCCTGCGGGTCGGCAATACCCTGGTCGGCGCCATCGGCGTCGGCGGCGCCATGCCCAGCGAAGTCGACGAGGAATGCGGCCAGGTCGGCGCGGCGAAGATCGCCGGCCGCCTCAAATAGGTTTAGTCGACCGCCGCCGTTTCGGTCTTCGCGACGGCGGCGGCGATGCGCTCGGTCTCGGCGCCGTAGCGCCGCGCCAGCACCGCGCACAGCATCAGCTCTATCTGGTGATAAAGCATCAGCGGCAGGATCAGCGCCCCGACCATCGGCGCTGGGAATAGCACGCCGGCCATCGGCACCCCGGTCAGCAGGCTTTTCTTGCTGCCGCAGAAGACGATCGAGATACGGTCCTCACGCGAAAAGCCCAGCGCCTTGCCGCCGAAGACGGTCGTGGCCACGAGGGTGGCCAGGATCGCCGCGTCGAGCACAACCACCCACGCAAGGTCGGCGCCCGTGAGCTTGCCCCAGATGCCGCCGACCACCGCCGCGCTGAAGGCGGTATAGACCACCAGCAGGATCGAGCCGCGGTCGACGATGAACATCACGTTCTTGAGGCGGTTGAGCAGGCCGGTCAGCAGCGGCCGGCACAGATGCCCCAGCACGAACGGCAGCAGCAGCTGCACCGATATGCCTTTGATCGCGTCCAGGGCGCCCGGCCCCTGGCCCGATCCGCCGCCGCCCGTGTCCATCGCCATGTGCACCAGCAGCGGGGTGATCAGAATGCCGAGCAGATTCGACAGGGTGGCGCTGCAGATCGCCGCCGGCACATTGCCGCCGGCGATGGCGGTGAAGGCGATCGACGACTGCACGGTGGAAGGCAGCAGGCACAGGTACAGCACCCCGGCCAGGATGATGTCGTCGACGAACGGCCCCATCACCCAGCGCGTGCCCAGCCCCAGGATGGGATAAAGGATGAAGGTGGCGGTCAGCACCACCAGGTGCAGGCGCCAATGGCCGATGCCGGCGATCACCGCCTGGCGCGACAGCTTGGCGCCGTGGAGGAAAAACAGCAGGGCGATGGCGAAGTCGGTGACATAGCCCATCACCACAGCCGTCTGGCCGCGGCACGGCAGCACGCTGGCCAGGATCACCGTGGCGATCAGGAACAGGATGAACCTGTCCATCGTCTTGAGGAAATTCAGCATCACCCGCCCCGGTAGACCGAATAGCCGTAGGGGTTGATCAGAATCGGCACGTGGTAATGCGAAAGGTCGCCGCTGATTAAAAAACGCACGGGCGCCTGGTCGATGAACAGATCGCCCTCCAGCCCGCGCCCGCGCTGATAGGCCCCGATCTCGAACAGCAGTTCATAGACGCCGGGATCGAGGTTTTCCGCCAGCACGCCGCGACCGCCTTCGTCCAGGGCCACCGCGCCAAGGTCGGCCGGCTGAGGCGACAGACGCGATAGGGCGACCTTCATGCCAGCGGCGCCGTGGCCGCGCATGGTGTCGAGCGCGTGGGTGGTCAGCTTGGCGCTCATTGCGTCTTGGCTCCGGCCTTGATCCAGGCGCCCAGATCGGCGCGCTCCTGATCGGTCATCTTGGTCTCATTGCCCAGCGGCATCGAGGTGCTCGCGACGGCCCGTTCAAAGATCTTGGGCGCATACTTCACCATTTCCTCGGTCGTGTCATACGACGTGCCGTTGGGCGCCATGGGAATGCCCTTGTGGGTCGGCGTCGCGCTGTGGCAGGCCAGACAATGCTTGTCGATGATGGCGCGAGCTTCACTGAAGCTCACATCCCGGGCCGGACCGCGCGGGGCGCCGGTGAAGGCCGAGATCACGGCGGTCGTGTAGATCAACATGAAGGCGTAGAAGAGAAATTCCATCCGGACCTTGCCGAAGTGGCGCAGGCTGAAGAAGTGCCGGATGGACACTCCCGCCGCGCCGAGCATGGCCAGCAGCAGCCAGGCCAGCTTATGGCTGGTGACCATCGGATAGTGGTTGCTGATCATGATGAACAGCACCGGCAGGGTCATGTAGTTGTTGTGGACCGAGCGCTGCTTGCCCATGGCGCCCAGCCGCGGATCGGGCGTTCCCCCCGCCAGCATCGTTTTGACGATCTTGGTCTGGTTGGGGATGATCACGATGAAGACGTTCCCGACCATGGCCGTGCCGATGATGGCGCCCACATGGATGAAGGCGCCGCGGTCGGTGAAGATATGCGTCAGGGCGTAGGTCGCGGCGGTGAGGCAGGCGAACCAGATCACGCCGAAGACGCGCGGGTTCCGGCCCAGGGGTGAGCGGCAGATCGCTTCATAAACGGCCAGCCCGCCGAGGATGAACCCGAGACCGGTCAGGATCGCCTGCGGCTGGGTCAGGGCCATGCGCGCGCCGTCGATCAGGTAGATCGGCGCCTGCCAATAGTAGAGCACGATGAGCAGGGCGAAGCCCGACAGCCAGGTGGTGTAGGCCTCCCACTTGAACCAGTGCAGGTGGCCCGGCATCTGCGGCGGGGCATTGAGGTACTTCTGCGAGTGGTAGAAGCCGCCGCCGTGGACCGCCCACAGCTCGCCCTTGACGCCCTCGCGCGGCGGGTCGGGTTCGGCGAGGTTGTTATCCAGCCAGACAAAGTAGAACGACGCGCCGATCCAGGCGATGCCGGCGGTCAGGTGCAGCCAGCGGATCGACAGGTTGAGCCAGGCAAGTAAGTCGGGATTCATTGCGCCAGGTCTCCCATGCGCAACTGAACGATCATTCCGACCTGGGCCAAGGCCGCCTCGAACTCCGTCTCGGGCTCATGGCCGAGACGCGCCTGCATGGCGCTGAAGATCGACGCGCGGTCGTGCAGGCGCACGCAGATGATGAAAGGAAAGCCGAAGCGGTCGCGATAGGCGCGGTTGAGCGCATGGAAGCGCGCATACTCCTCGGCGGTCAGGCGATCGAGACCAGCGGACGCCTGTTCCTTGGCCGAATCCTCGGTCAGCCCCTCGGCCTGCGCCACCTTGTCAGCCAGTTCGGGGTGCGCGCGCAGCAGGGCGAGCTGGTCGTCGGGCGCGGCTTCGGCCAACACTTTCATGAAGGCGCCGTGCAGCGCGGCGGCGTCCGCGAAAGGCGCGTAGCGGTAAGCGCGCTCCGCCACCCAGGGCGAATGCTCGAACAGATGGCCAAAGCGCGCCATGAATCCGGCTTCGTCCAGCTCGGGCACGGGTACATTGGAAAGATCAGGCGGAGTCATTTGCGATACGTCTCGGCCAGCTTGTCGACAAAGGCGCTCATGGCCGCCACCGCCGCGCCGCAGTCGCCGGGATCGACGCTCTCGGCGGAATTGTGGCTGATGCCCTCGGCGCAGCGGATGAACAGCATCGAGACCGGACAGAGCGGCCCCAGCACCATGGCGTCGTGGCCCGCGCCACTGAGCATGCGGAAATCGCCCTGGCCGGTGGTCGCCACCGCCTCGGCCAGCAGGCCGCTCAATTTGGGATCGCAGGGACAGCCGGCCAGGTCCTGCATCTGCACCACCTCGACCTCCAGCCCGCGGTCGGCGGCGATCTTGGCCAAGGCCGCCTTCACCGTCTCGGCGGTGGCGTTGCGGAAGGCGCGGTCGCCGGCGCGCAGGTCGATGCCGATCTCCGTGGCGCCGACGATGACGTTGAAGGCGCCGGTCGAGGGCAGGATGCGCCCCACCGTGCCGACCATGTCGCCGCCGGCCTCGCGGCAGATGCGCTCCACCGCCAGCACCGCCTCAGCGGCGGCGGCGAGGCTATCCTTGCGCAGCCGCATCGGCGTGGTGCCGGCATGCCCCGCCACGCCCCGATAGGTGGCCTTTATCCTGAGCTGGGCGGCGATGGCGGTGACGACGCCGAGCGGCAGTTCTTCGGCCTCCAGCACCGGGCCCTGTTCGATATGGGCCTCTAGATAGGCGAATACCTCGCCCGGGGCCCGCTTGGCCGTGGACGCCCGCTTCGAGTCGAGGCCGAAGTCCTCCAGCGCCTGGGCCAGGGTGACGCCTCGGCTGTCGGTGAGGTCCAGCGCCGCGGGGTCGACTCCCTGCACCAGGGCGCGGCTGCACAACATCGACTGCGGGAAACGCGAGCCCTCCTCGTCGCCGAAGCCGATCACCTCGACGGCGAAGGGTAGCCGCCGCCCGGCGTTGTGCAGCGCCTGCACCGTCTCTATCCCCAGCATCACCCCCAGCGGCCCGTCGTAGCGGCCGGCATCGTGAACGCTGTCGATGTGCGAGCCGATCAGCAGGGCCGGGGCGCCGGGCTCCGCGCCCTCATAGCGGCCAAGCAGGTTGCCGATGGGATCGAGGTGAACGGCCATGCCGGCATGCTCCATCCAGCCGCTGACCACGTCCAGGGTGCGGGCGTGGGCCACGGTCAGGTAGGGTCGGAACAGGATGCCCTCCTCCTAGCTGAACGGCGCGGCCCCCAGCTGGTCGCAGCGGGCCACCGCCCGCCGTCCCGCCTCGCCCTGCGCCGTCGTCGCCAGCATCGTGCTCATCCTGTCCTGCCCGGACCGCCCACTCTGCACAAAGGCGCCGCTTTCCGCGACAGCGGGCCGGATATTATTTCGCGAAGGACTTTCCTGCTTGGCGAACAGACGATCCTGCTATGGATAGCCCCCATGCTCCACACCACCCGCAGCCGGCGCGGCATGGCCGTTTCCCCCCATCACCTGGCCAGCCAGGCCGGGCTTTCCGTGCTCAAGGAGGGCGGCGGCGCCGTCGAGGCCGCCGTAGCCGTCGCCGCGACCCTGGCCGTGGTCTATCCGCACATGAACAGCCTGGGCGGCGACAGTTTCTGGGTCGTCACCCGCCCCGGGCACGAGCCGGTCTATGTCGATGCCTGCGGTCGCGCCGGGGCAGGCGTGAACCTCGCCCTTTACCGCGACCAGGGCCTCAGCGCCGTGCCCTGGCGCGGTCCGTTGGCCGCCAACACCGTGGCCGGAACCCTGTCGGGCTGGGCCGCCGCGCTCGCCGCCGCCCCTTCCCGCCTGCCGCTGGCGCGGCTGGTCGAACAGGCCATCGGCCATGCCCGCGACGGGGTGGTGATGACCGAGAGCTTCTCCGACACCCTGGGCGCCAAGCGCGCCGAGCTGGAGGGCGCGCCCGGGTTCGCCGACCTCTACCTGCCGGGCGGCGCGGTCCCGCAGCCAGGGACGGTGCTGCGCCAGCCGGCCCTGGCGACGACGCTGGAGCGGCTGGCCGGGGACGGGCTGGGCGACTTCTACCGCGGCGGCCTGGCCCGCGACGTCGCCGCCGACCTCGCGGCCGCCGGTTCACCCATCACCCTGGCCGACCTCGAGGCGCACCGGAGCGAGACCACCGTCCCCCTGCGGCTGCTCCTGGCAGACGCCACCCTCTACAACAGCCGCCCTCCGACCCAGGGCCTGGCGTCGCTGATGATCCTGGGCCTGTTCGACCGGCTGGGGTTGAAGGAGGCGGAGGGCTTCGACTACCTGCACAACATCGTCGAGGCGACCAAACAGGCGTTCCTGGTCCGCGACCGATATGTGGGCGATCCGGCCTACATGACCATCGACCCGCAGGCCCTGCTGGACGACGAGGCCGAATTCGACCGCATGGCCGCGCGGATCGACCCCAAACGCGCCCTGCCCTGGCCGCAGCCGCCGTCGGCCGGCGACACGGTCTGGTTCGGGGCCATCGACAGCGAAGGCTGCGCGGTGAGCGCCATTCAAAGCACCTATTTCGAGTTCGGCTCCGGCGTGGTCTCCCCCAGCACCGGCATCGTCTTCCAGAACCGCGGCGCCAGCTTCAGGATCGCCGAGGACGGCTGGAACGCGCTCAAGCCCGGACGCAAGCCGTTCCACACCCTCAACCCCGCCCTGGCCCAGTTCGACGATGGCCGGACCATGGTCTATGGCGCCATGGGCGGCGAGGGACAGCCGCAGAGCCAGTCGGCGATCTTCACCCGCTACGCCCGTTTCGGTCAGACCCTGCAGCAGGCGCTGACCGCTCCGCGCTGGCTGCTGGGGCGCACCTGGGGCGAGGAGAGCGTGACCCTGAAGCTGGAGGACCGCTTCGACCCGGCGGTGGTCCAGGCCCTGCGCAACGCCGGCCACAACGTCGAACTTCTGGCCCCCTTCACCGCCACCATGGGACACGGCGGCGCCCTGGTGCGCCACGCCGACGGAACCTTCGAAGGCGCCGCCGACCCGCGCAGCGACGGGGCCGTCGCCGCCTGGTAAGGGGCGACGGCCGCGTTACGGATCAGAACTTGAAGCGGACGCCCGCCACGAAGCGGCGGCCGATCTGGTCATAGATCGCCGGGTTCGAACTGAAGAAGTTCACCGACGAGATCTGCGGCGCCCACGGCGGCGCCTGATCGAAGACGTTCAGGATGTTCAGGTAAGCCGTCCAGTCACCGCCGCTCGGACCGTCGAAGTCGTAGCTGATGCTGGCGTCGTGATAGACAATGGCGGCGACGGTGTTGTCGTCGATATCCACGCCCTTGACGAACGTCGTGTCATACTTGCCGCCGTTCAGCAGGCGAGCGCGCCAAGTGACGCCCCACTTGTCCTGCTTGTAGGCCGCGTCGAGCGAGGCGGTCCACTTCGGCTGGTCGTATTGCCCTGCGCGGTCGATCATCGCCGATCCGGGGGTGGTGGTGCTGTTCTCGAACGCCCGGCCGCCCAGGAAGCGGATAGCCATGTTGCCGCGGTAGACCGGGAAGCGGTAGGAGGCTTCGAAGTCGATGCCGCGGTTGACCAGGCTGCTCAGGTTCAGATTGAACTGAGTCCAGTTCACGACCGCGTCGGAGATCGACGAAATCGTGGCGCACACCGTCGGGTTCTTGTCGATCAGGCACTGGTTAAGCGCGACCTGTTGCGACAGGAAGCCGATCGCGCCGGCGATTTCGATCTTGTAGTAGTCGACCGAGGCGAGGAAGCCCGGCAGGAAGGTCGGCTGCAGCACCACGCCGTAGCTGATGGTGTCGGCCACTTCCGGCTTGAGGTTCGGGTTGCCGGCGTTCAGCAGGCCCTGCATGAACACGCCGCGATTCGTCAGCGGATTGTTGACGACGATGCCGTTGTTGCCCACGCCGCTGGAGAACAGCTCACCGACGTTTGGCGCGCGGATGTCGCGCGAACGCGTCACCCGGAACCGCACGTCCTCGACCGGCGACCAGGAAGCGCCGAGCTTCCACGTCGTCACCGCGCCGCTGGTGCTGTAGTCGGTGCGGCGGACCGCGCCGTTCACGTCGAGGCTGTCGAAGAACGGACGGTCTTCAACGATCGGCACGTTGAGTTCGGCGAACACTTCCCTCACCGAATATTTGCCGGCGAACGGCGCGCCGTTGCCGAACGTCCAGCCGCCCTGGCGTCCCACCAAGGTGGCCGGGAAGCCGCGGATGTTGCCGGCCGCGAGAATCCGCGGCGCAACGGCGTCGGTGACTTGCGTGGCCTCCTCCCGGCGGTACTCGCCGCCGAAGGCGATCGCGACGGGAGACGCCCAAAGGCTGAAGAGATTGCGCCGTGCGTCCAGGGAGACGACGTCCTGGATGTATTCCAGCTCGCGCCAGTGAGTGCCGCGCCAATAGCCCGCGACTTCGTCGCTGGACGCGCCTTCACCGAAGGGATTGAACGGCACACAGCCGGGGTTTTCGCCAAACAGGAAGGTGGAGCGGCAGACGATCTGGCCGGCCGGGTTGCGGATGGTGTCGATGGACGCGAAGTACTTCACGACGTCGGCATTGTTGCGGTTATCCACGCGCCAGGTGCTTTGGCCGTGGGTGTAGTAGGCGTTGAAGTTGAACCCGGAGATCTCGCCCTTCAGGCCGCCCGCAAACCGGTTCACCTTCACGGTCGTGTCGATCATCAGCTCGCCGCCCTCGGAATCGTAGCGGCCCATCACGAAGGACGTGAGGCGGTTCTGATCCATCAGCGCGGCGACCGGGGCCGGCATGAAGGGGTTGTCGCGAAAGATCGTCGGCGCCCCGGCGGTGGTCGGGTGATAGACGTCGAACTGGAAGGCGGAGAGGTTTTCCGAACCGTGTGAAATCTCACCGAAAGCGGTGATCTCGGGCGTGATGTCATATTCGCCGTGAACGAAGACGTTCACGTTCGGCTTCATCGCCGAACCGGCGCCGACGCGGATCAGGTCGCCGTTGCCGCCGAGCTGAGAGTTGGATCCCACATACCCCGGCACGCCGAAGTCATGCTGGAAGGTCGAACCGTCCGGGCGGAAACGAAGACCGCGCAGCGGGCCGGCGACGACAAGGCCGCCGAAGGCGCCGGTCGAACCGCGGATGTTGTCGGCGCGGCGGCGGCGCGGCGTCGCGCCGGCCGGATCGACGATGCCGTCGATGGAGCCGAACTGGGTCCAGGGCCGGCTGCCGCGGAAATTCACGCCCAGATTGTTGAGCCGGTAGTAGTCGGCCGACGCGATGATGCGGGCGCGGCCGTCCAGCAGCGATTTGCCGTAGGCCAGCTCGACCTTGAAGTTCTCGTAGTCGTTTCTGGAAGAAATGCCGCCTTGGAACTCGCCCTTGAACCCGGTGAAGCGTGTGTTCAGGACAAAGTTGACGACGCCGGCGACGGCGTCGGAGCCGTAGGCCGCCGAGGCGCCGCCGGTGACGATGTCGACCCGCTCGACCAGCGCGCTGGGGAAGTTGTTGACGTCCGGAACCCCGAACTGGTTGGTCGGCACCGACCGGCGTCCGTCCAGCAGCACCAGCGTCCGCGCCGGGCCCAATGCGCGGAGCGAAAGCAGGTTGCTGCCCGCGCCGCCGTTGTTGGCGCTGAGCACCGTCGCGGTCGATTGCGCCGACCCTTTCAGCTGCGGCAGGGAGTTGAGCGACTCCGCCAGGGTGTTCGGATTATAGTTCTTCAGGTTCTCAGCGGTGATGACCGTCAGGGGCGTCGGCGCCTGGGCGCCGTTCGTCACCGCGCGCGAACCGGTCACGACGATCTCGGATACCGCGCCCGCTTCCTGCGCGCTTGCAGCCCCGGCGATCATCAGCGCCAGGACTGATCCCGCCGTGAGAAGAGGGCGGCGGTAGGCGTGGGCCCCGGCAGGCTTTCCGGCCGGGTTGCTGGACGCTTTACGGTATTGCATTGCCTTGTTCATCTGTCCTCCCCTTGCTCTGACGCCGGACGTTGCCGGTTAGAGCTGCGAATCCGAGTTGGCGCATGCGGCCAACATTGGATTCAGCCGTGTACGTCGTCAGATGTTTTGAGACAGTTGGGGTTCGGATTTAGCGGAGAGTGGACCTCATCTGGGGTTGATATTTAGGCGGCGATTTTGCGGTGCTGCAAGCGCCGATGTTCGATGGTCTGGCGTTTGATGTGGGCCCGCTGGCGCA